>CASFZR010000012.1 GCA_949299185.1 uncultured Spirochaetales bacterium | reverse complement strand
AGATATCTCCGTTCTCGACGAAATCCCGGAACGAGGAGCTGGTCGTGTTTATCTCTCTCATATCATCGGCATTATAGCACATGGGCGTATATCTCCTTTCCCCTATATACGCCCTGACCCCTCCTTTCTGCCAACTTCAGCTTGATTCCGAGTAATAAATCAATATAGCCCGTTTTTTCCTGACATTACCAAGTAGAAATGTATTTCTTAATAATATTTGTAAATCAGCCTTGCCAAGATATGGAGGTTGGTGTAGAGTTGTGGCAAGAAATGGGAGAAATTCCCATGAAATGGTGGATGTATGCAGCTGTTGACTGGAGTCTATAATGCTAGGTTTGACGACAAAGGCCGTCTTTCCCTGCCTTCAAGGCTCCGCACGGCGCTCTCATCCGAGACTGTAGTCGTTCTTCCAGGACTCGATGGAAATCATCTGATGCTGATGACGCCTGAGTATTTCGAGAAGGAGTTTTCCGGGCCTATTCTCTCATCCCCAATGGCTATGCTCGATAAGAAGAAACGCACCCTTATCAGAAAGCTCATATCACCAGCACAGTATATCGACATCGACAGCTCTGGAAGGATCAATATTCCTTTGAAGGACAGGGAGGCCTTTTCCCTGCCCAACAAGGGAGAAGCTCTTCTCGTGGGCACTGGCTACGCGGTCGAGATCTGGAATCCTGATGTCTATGAGGCATTCGAGGCTGACGAGTCGATCGCGGATCTGGCACAGAGCCTGTATGAGGAGAAGGAGTGATGGAAGCCGTCCATTACCCCGTGATGCATAGAGAGGTCCTTGAGAACCTTCCGATCCCCTCGGGAGACGCTCTCCTCATCGACTGCACCACGGGCGAGGGTGGCCATACATCGCTCTTCCTGTCGAAGTATCCTGACCTGCGGGTAGTCGGATTGGACAGGGACAAGGTGATCCAGAGGAAGGCCATCGAACGCCTTAAGCCGTTCGGAGACCGTTTCACCCCGGTCCTGTGCTCATTCGATGAATACCTGGAGTCGGCGAAACCGGACAGTGCTGATGCGATCCTCTTCGATCTTGGAATAAGCATGTTCCATTATCTTGAGAGCGAGAGGGGATTCTCCTTCCGTCGTGATGAGAAGCTTGATATGCGTCTCAATCCCGATGAGGGGATAAGCGCAGCCGACATAGTCAATGGATACTCGGAGGAGGCCCTGGCCGATGTCATATATCGCTACGGGGAGGAACGATACTCCAGACGCATCTCACGGGCCATAGTGGAGAGGCGCCAGGAAAAGGAGATCGAGCTTTCCTCAGAGCTTGCGGAGATAATCTCCCGAGCCGTCCCGCGCGAGTATCGATATGGGCGCATCCACCCGGCAACCCGGACGTTCCAGGCTTTGAGGATCGAAGTCAACGGGGAACTCTCAAGGATCGAACCAGCCTTGAGGAGTGCTATCAAGGTCGTCAGGAGGGGTGGAAGGATAGCAGTGATTACCTTCCACTCCCTTGAGGACAGGATAGTAAAGTGGTTCTTCAAGGATGAGGCGGCTAAGGATGATGCCTCGATTCGCATCATCACCCGTAAGCCGATCATCCCGTCGAAGGAAGAAGAGGAAGAGAATACGCCTTCTCGTAGCGCGAAGCTAAGGGTAGTGGAAAGGATATAAGAGGTTTTGCATTATGAAGGATCTGGAAGTCAGCAGGAATATCACGATGCCGGTAAAATGCCTTATCGTTGCGATGCTATCGCTTATCTTCATCGTTACCCTGATCCCCCTATGGCAGATCGGCTCCCGAAGCACGTCGGAGGCGGAGATGATCATCAAGGCTGATATGACCGATGTCGATAGGGAGGGCAGGGCGCTCAGGGCAGCCGTCGCGGCAGGACTTCCGGAAGCTGAGGGAGAATTCCTGCTCAGCGCATCTATTTGAAAAGGCGCCTGTCGTGTATAATCCATGACTATGCCGCGCCTGATCTCAGAAAGAAGCTACGACGATATCACATATAGGGCAGAAGGGGGCCGGAAAGATTCATCCGGTTCTCTTTCTCCTTTTACCTTCCTGTGCATCTCCCTTGTGCTTACGCTCATGGGACTTGTCTCTCTCTATTCAGCGTCATATGCGAAGGCCGTCGATCTGGGGTTGCCCCATTACTGGTTCTTCATGAGGCAGGCGATAGTCGCCGCCGTCTCCCTTGGCGTCGGTGCCGTATTCACCTTGATACCACGCTCTGCCTTAGAGAAAGGATACCTTCTGTTCATTCCGCTCTCGCTGGCGCTGCTCGTACTCCAGCTCATTCCTGGCTTCTTCTACGCTGGTAGCCTTGTGATAGGGGGTTATAGGATCATCCAGGCTCCTTCTGTCGCGCTGCTTGGAATCATATTCACCATATCCTGCCTGCTTCCGGAGAAGGACGAGGCTGAGAGAAGGGTAGTGAAGATCGTGATGACGGTAATATCCACATCCGTGCTTCTCGTCCTTTCCCTGCTTGTCGGCGGTATCTCATGGTATTTCCTCGCATCGGTGCTGACGCTGCTCCTGCTGCGTCGGCGCTCGGTGGGGAAGATAGCGCTTTTCCTCGTCCTCCTCTTCATGCTTGTCACGGGAGGGACGATTCCCGTGCTATTGCCATCGCTGCTCTCTCCGCTCTTCTCTTCCGTGCTTCCTGTCTCAGATCCATCGCTCTATGACGCGGCCCTCACGGCTTCCGTCGGCGCGATATCCGACGGGGGGATCGCCGGAGTGGGGCTTGGCTCCGGAGTCTATAAGCTCGGAGTACTGCCCAGTCCTGAGAGCCAGTTCATCTTCGCTGCCTTCGTTGAGGAGCTTGGACTTGCCGGAGCGGCCTTCCTTGTGCTGATGTTCGTGTTGTTCCTGATCATCGGGATAAGGACTTCCAAGAGGGGCATGGGCATGGAACGCGAGAAGTCCGCGACGCTTGCGTTCGGGCTGACGCTGATGGTCGTCCTGAAGGCGCTATGCAACATGCTCTATGTCTCGGGCCTGCTTCCCCTTCCGGGAATCCTGATGCCCTTCTTCAGCTATTCGCTTTCGGAGGAGGCTGTCACGATACTCTCCTCCGTGATGCTCTATCGACTCGTCTACATGATGGGGAGGGAAGCGCATGAGGCATCCTGAGCTGAAGGCCGCGGCCGCCGTCCTGCTGCTCCTTGGCGCAGCGGTAGCCCTTTCGATCCATTATTCCGGAGTGACGCGCATAGAGCGGATCGGCTATTCCGTGCAGCCTACTGCCTCGGTGTATCGCCTTACCCTTCCTCTGAAGGGCGTTCCGTATATGTCTGGCGAGAGGCTGAGATCCGAGGCCATGATCTCACGGCTGTACTATATCGACCATGTAGCGTCGACCTTCGATGATGGCGATATGATGATCGATCTCGGCTTCCGCGATGGGGGCGTCCTCGCGCTTACCAGGTCGGATGCGGCCATTGTCTTCGCTGATGGCTCTGCATCAGTCGAGCTTGAGGATCTTCCTTCCTTGATGAAGGTCTATCCTGCGGCTCTGATCAGCGAGGAGGCCATGGAGTTCTACAGGCTCTTCGGCTTTGATCTCGATGCGCTGAGGGGAGCGGCTTCTGCGGCTGCATCTTCCACCCCTGCGGCTATTGATGATAATGTATATGAGGAGCGCGTTGATATGCTCTCCATAGGTATGAAGGGGTAGGGCGTTGGTTTCTGATAAGACTCTTGTTGGACTTGATATAGGCACAAGCTGGGTGAGGGCGGCAATCGGTTCCGTCTCCCGTGATGGACAGCTGATGATCGAGGCGATAGCGGAACGCGCCAGCGATGGCGTCCGTTCGGGATCGGTCGTCAATATAGAGCAGACCTTGAAGGTCATAAACGCTGTCATCTCCGATGCGGAGCTACAGGCCGGAAGCGAGGTCTCATCGCTGATACTCGGCGTCGGCGGCGATCATATCAGAGGCATCCAGTCCTCCGGTGTCGTCGGCATCCAGAGCAAGGATCAGGAGATCAAGAGGGAGGATATCAGGAGATCGATCGATGTCGCGAGGGCGCGCGAGCTGCCTAAGGACACCGAGATCATCCACACGCTCGTCCAGGATTTCCAGGTGGATTCACGCTCAGGCATAAAGGATCCCATCGATATGCTCGGCCACAGGCTCGATACCAGCGTGCTGCTTGTCACCGGCTCGTCATCCATCTGCCAGAACCTGCGCAAGTGCGTGCAGAAGGCCGGGCTGCAGGTGCAGAGGATGGTGCTGCAGAGCCTTGCGGACAGCGAGGTCGTCCTCGCTCCCGATGAGCGTGATATGGGCGCCTTGATCATAGATATCGGGTCGGGGACCACCAACGCGATCGCCTATGTCGGCGGTGCGCCGGTCTACTGCGGAGGAATCCCCCTCGGCGGCGATAACGTCACCGGGGATATCGCATACATGCTGCAGATACCGAGGGCGGCGGCGGAGTCGCTGAAGATATCCGATGGCTGCTGCCACACGCCGTCTATCCCTGATTCGGAGATGGTTGTGACGCCTGCTGTCGGTGGAAAGCCATCGATCAGGCTTCCCCGGAAGGAGCTTGCGAAGCTCATAGAGCCTAGGATGGCGGAGATCTTCTCCATGCTCTCCGGTGAGCTTGAGAAGAACGAGATCTCCGGATCGTTCGGGGCCGGCATAATACTCGTGGGCGGCGGCTCGCTGCTTTCCGGCGCGACGGAGCTTGCCTCCGAGATATTCCGGATGCCTGCCCGCATAGGCTTCCCCGAGGCGATAAACGGACTGGACAGGATGTATATAGATCCGAGGTACTCCACGCTTCTGGGACTGCTGAAGATCGAGGCGAAGAAGTATAGGGAGAATCCGACGCTCAGCCAGGGTCCCAAGGATAAGAAGGGAATCGGGGGTAAGGTAAGGAATCTCTTTGGAAAGCTATTTTGAGAGGTGCAAGATGGGTATGGATTTTGACATTTTCGACATCGAGGACGCAACTGCGGCAGAGGAAGCCGCTCCGACGATAATCAAGGTCGTGGGAGTAGGCGGTGGCGGTGGCAATGCCGTCAACAGGATGATCGCGTCAGGCCTCAGGAAGGTCTCGTTCGTGGCGCTCAATACCGATGTCCAGGCGCTGCAGCGCTCCAATGCACAGACCAGGATAGCTATCGGCAAGGAGCTTACCGGAGGACTGGGTGCCGGTGGAGTCCCTGAGATCGGCGAGAAGGCCGCCATCGAGTCCAAGGAGGAGATCAAGGCAGAGCTTGAGAACTCTGACATGATCTTCATCACCGCCGGAATGGGAGGCGGAACGGGGACGGGAGCCGCTGCGGTCGTGGCTGAGATCGCTAAGTCATGCGGCGCGCTCACTGTGGCCGTTGTCACGACCCCATTCGCCTTCGAGGGCAAGAAGAAGCTCCTCCTGGCCCAGCAGGGGATAGAGAAGCTCCGCAAGCAGGTCGATACCCTCATACTCATCCCTAACCAGCACCTTCTCAAGGTCGTTGAGAACAACACGCCGATAAAGCAGGCCTTCCTCATCGCTGACAGCGCCCTGCTGCAGTCGGTGCAGGGAATCTCCGACCTTATCACGGAGCCTGGCGAGATCAACATAGACTTCGCTGACGTGAAGACGGTGATGAAGGGCAAGGGAGATGCGCTTATAGGACTCGGCTTCGGTGAGGGAGCGAACAGGGCGGTCGACGCCGCGAGGCTAGCTATATCCAATCCGCTTCTCGAGAACGCCAGCATCGATGGCGCGAAGTCCGTCCTCGTCAACCTCGCTGGAGGCGATGACCTCACGCTCCAGGAGTATCAGGATGTGGTCGAGCTTATCACGGAGAACTGCGCGGAGGACGCGCTCATCATCGCCGGACAGAGCTATAACCAGTCCCTTGGCGACAGGATAAAGGTGACGGTCGTCGCGACAGGATTCGAGGAGAGGCAGGCATCTGTCTCCATCGAGCCCGATACCGAGATCTTCCGCCGCCGCGAGGAGCCTCAGGAGAGGCCTGCCGCTGCAGCCGCCGCTCCGGCCGCACAGCATGAGAAGGAGAGCGAGGTGAAGCCCAAGGCCCCTGAGAAGCAGGGCTCGGATCCCTCCACGATCACGGTCAACAGGTGGCAGGACCTGCAGATGCAGCTGGGAAAGCGCAGCTCCGGCCAGAGCGATTACTCGATCCCTGCCGTGCTGAGGTACTCACGCCACGATGATGAGGAGTGAGGATCAGGGACTTCTCCGGGAGTTCTCTGACTACCTGACATTCGAACGACGCCTCTCGGATAAGACCCGGGAGGCTTATTCTGCCGAGGCCGCGCGCTATCTCTCATACCTTGCCGATTCCTCTGCTTCCCTTCCTGATGCAGGCGTTGCTGAGATAGAGGGCTATCTTATATCGAGGCGGCGCAACGACGGGATCGATGAGCGTACGGAGGGGAGGATACTCTCATCGCTCAGGTCGTTCTATTCCTTCCTCATATCCAGGAAGCTTACCGAACGTAATCCTGCATCCCTCGTCGAGAAGCCGAAGGACGGCGTGCATCTTCCTCGCGTCATCAGCGAGGAGGATGTCGATGAGCTTCTCTCCTCATTCCCCTCCGATGATATCCTCTCAGAGCGCGATTATACGCTCTTCGAGCTTATCTACTCATCGGGCATGAGGATATCGGAGGCGGTGGCGCTTGATGTATCCTCCTACCATCCTGATGAGAGGACTATCGCCGTCATAGGCAAGCGCGACAAGGAGCGCCTTGTCTTCATCGGGGAGATCGCGGCTGGTGCGCTGGATAGCTATCTGGAGAGAATCAGGCCGCGTCTGCTGAAGGATGAGAGGGAGAGCGCGATGTTCCTCAACAGGCGAGGTGGACGGCTTACGCGCCAGGCGGCGCATAAGCGCTTCCATGAGGCGGTGGGTAAGCTTGGCATCGACGCCACGATACATACTCTCCGCCACTCATTCGCGACCCATATGATCGAGCATGGCGCTGATATAAGGAGCGTGCAGGAGATGCTTGGCCACAGCGATGTGCGCACGACGCAGATCTATACCCATCTCGACACATCCTCGATCCTCGCCTTCTTCGATAGGTACTCGCCCCTGGGCGAGGGTGATGATGGTGGTATCTGAGTCCCTTCTCTTCCTGTTTCCGCTCATAGCCCTGGCAGGATTCATCGATTCGATCGCCGGCGGCGGTGGCCTGATCTCGCTGACGAGCTACAGCGTGGCGGGCCTCTCCGGGGCATATGCGCTGGGGACAAACAAGTTCTCCTCGACCTTCGGGACGGTCATATCCGTGATCTCATACTCGAGGGGCGGCGTGATCCGCTGGCCGCTTGCCATCCTCTCCGCGATCTTCGCGATCATTGGCTCGCATATCGGCGCGGGGATCGCCCTGAGGCATTCTTCCCAGATCCTCTCGCACATGCTCCTTGTTACGCTTCCCGTCCTTACCGTGCTGACGATCATGCGGCCGAGGCCGAAGAGGAGGCTCTCCGTCACTGGATGGCCGCTTATCATCCTCTCTGCCTTGCTCGCGTTCCTGTGCGGCCTCTATGATGGCTTCTACGGACCCGGTACCGGGATGTTCCTGACCCTTGGATTCTCCGCGCTTGGCCTTCCTGCCATAGAGAGCGCAGGGCTGACGAAGGTCGTCAATGCCGCGTCGAATATCTCCGCGCTCATCACGTTCCTCTCCTCCGGCTCGATCATCTACCGGATAGCCGTGCCTGCCGCCTTCGCCTCTGTCATCGGCAATCTCCTAGGATCGCGCTTCGCCCTCCGCCATGGGGACCGGGCCATAAGGCCGTTCCTCGTCGTGGTGATCATCCTGCTTTACATCAAGGTCGTCATTTCCCTCGTCTGATTGGATTTTCCCTGGGGTCAGGGCGTATATAGGGTATGAGTATCCAGAATGTCAAAGGCATGGACGTCATGTCCACGGTGATAGAGGAGCGGAACTTCCTCTATCGCGGCACGCTGCCTTCATCAAGATGCGTGCTGATCTCCTCGGAGTCCCGCTTCCATTCCGATCAGGAGAGGCTCTCGCTCTATCTTTCCGCCCTTGAGGCCTCGCTCTCCGGCCTTGAGGTAATGACGATCGCGAGGAAGGGCGGTATGTTCTCCATCATAAAGGGCGTTGAGGATGGAGGTGGTCGGCTGCACGCCATCGCTGCGGCCTCGATGGATCATGTATTGAAGCGCTTTCCTGAGCGTGTGGCGATGGTGCTTGGGACGGGTGGAAGCATCATTGCCCCGGAGGACGTGGAGGGTGAGGATCTCTCCATCGAGGCGGCGCTATCATTCTCCTCCGTCCTGATAACCACAGGGCGGGGAAGGCTGATGACCTCAGCACTCGACCGTGGCATCGATGTAGCCGTGCTACGCTCCTCCCTCTCATCTGAGGCCGGAAGGGAGGCGGCAAGGGATGGCGCCCCTGTAATAGACACGTTCTCGTCATTCCTGACGCTTCCGTCCCTCTATGCCTACCGCACTGCCGATGGCCGATATGGATTCGGTTCCGAGCGTTTTGATATAATGAGGCTGTGAAAGAGATAGAGGACTTCCTGGCATATATAGCTGACGTGAGGGGCCTTTCCGAGAATACGGTGAAGAGCTACCGCGTCGATCTTGAGGAGTGGGCGCTCTTCCTTTCCAAGACCGGGCTTGACGTGTCATCGTTCACGCGCTCTGACGCGGCGGCGTACACGCGCGAGATGATGGCGGAGTTCTCCGAACGCTCGGTGCTGCGTAAGCTCACCGCGCTCCGTACCTTCTATGGCTATCTTGAGAGGAGGGGTGCCGTCGATAGCGATCCGTTCTCGACGATATCTATGCGGCGTAAGGAGTCGAGGCTCCCCTCGGTACTCACGGAGGAGGAGGTGAGGGCGCTCCTGTCGCTTCCGCGCTCATCGTTCAAGGAGGAGCGGGACCATATGCTCTTCCTCCTGATCTATAACACCGGGATGAGAATCGCTGAGGCGCTTTCGGTGGATGTCGGTGATGTGGAGCTTGATAAGAGGCGTATCCTCATAACCGGCAAGGGCAGCAAGGAGCGCTTCGTCTTCTTCTCGCCATCCACGGTCGATGAGATAAGGGTGTATCTCGCGAGGCGGGAGGAGTATCTGAGGGAGAGAGGGATCGAGGACGAACGAGCCTTCTTCATCGGAAAGAGAGGAGGAAGGTTGCCCTTTAGTTCTGCCCATATTATCTTTGATGAATATAGAGCGAGGCTTGGCTGGCAGAAGGAATTTACGCCGCACACGCTCCGCCACTCCTTCGCCACGCACATGATGGACAGGGGTGCGGATATCCGCCTCGTGCAGGAGCTGCTAGGGCATGAGAGCATCTCCACGACGCAGATCTATACTCATGTCTCCCGCAGGCGGCTAAAGAGCGTCTACGATGGGACTCATCCTCATGCAAAGGAGAAGCAATGACGATCCACGGAACCACGATCTGCGCCGTCAGGAAGGATGGCAAGGTCGCTATAGCCGGAGATGGACAGGCCACCAGCGGTGAGGGTGGCATCGTGATGAAGGGCAACTGCCGCAAGGTAAGGAGGCTCTATGATGGACGCGTGGTCATAGGCTTTGCCGGAGCCACGGCCGATGCCTTCACGCTCTTCGAGCTGTTCGAGGGCAAGCTCAGGCAGTACAACGGCGATCTGACACGCGCGGCGGTGGAGCTGGCCAAGCAGTGGCGCATGGATAGGGCGCTGCGCAATCTCAATGCGATGATGCTCACCTCCGACGGAAGCAAGCTCTTCCTGATCACGGGATCCGGGGATGTGCTGGAGCCGGAGGGGGATGCGGCAGGCATAGGATCAGGGGGCGCGTATGCCCTCGCGGCGGCCAGGGCGTATCTTGACAGCGGAGTGGAGTGGAGCGCGGAGGAAATCGCGCGTAAGAGCGTCGAGACCGCCGCTGATATCTGCATATACACCAACCACAATATTCTTACAGAGGTAATCGATGGAAAGGCTTAAGGGCAAGAAGCATCTTGATGATATGGTGCCTTCGGAGATCGTGAAGGCGCTTGATGAATATGTAGTAGGGCAGGATGAGGCCAAGCGCACCATTGCAGTGGCCATACGCAACCGCGTCAGGCGCAAGAGGCTGCCTGAGGAGGTGCGGGAGGAGATAACCCCCAAGAACATCCTGATGATAGGCTCCACGGGAGTCGGAAAGACGGAGATCGCCAGGCGCATAGCCAAGCTCGCCGATGCCCCGTTCATCAAGGTCGAGGCGACGAAGTACACCGAGGTCGGCTATGTCGGCCGTGACGTGGAGTCGATGGTGCGTGACCTGATGGGCGCCTCGCTGCAGATGGTGAGGGAGGAGATGGCCGCCTCGAAGAAGGAGGAGGTCGACAGGAGGGTGGAGGAGAGGCTCCTTGACCTGCTGCTTCCCTCGATAGAGAAGGACGGCGGGAGTACCGATGTCTCCGCAGGAGAGACGCGCGAGCAGTTCCGCCAGATGCTGAGGAAGGGGATCTTCGACAATCGCGAGGTGGAGATGCCGCAGTCGATGAGGCAGAACCTCGGCTTCGAGTTCATGGGCTCGTCGTCGAACATGGAGGAGCTGCAGCAGGCCCTTGGCTCGCTGGGCAACATGTTCGCGCAGCAGGGTAGGCAGAAGATCCGCAAGATCACCGTCAAGCGCGCCCGTGAGATCATCGAGGAAGAGGAGATGGACAAGGTCGTCGATCCTGACAAGGCTGTCGATGAGGCGAAGGAGAGGGCCGAGGAGATGGGCATCATCTTCATCGATGAGATCGACAAGGTCGCATCGCGCGGCAACTCCTCCAACAGCGATGTCTCCCGTGAGGGCGTGCAGAGGGATATCCTGCCGATCGTCGAAGGGACGAAGGTCTCGACGAAGTGGGGCGTGATAGACACCACGAATATCCTCTTCATCGCCGCGGGCGCTTTCTCGTTCGCCAAGCCTTCGGACCTTATTCCTGAGCTTCAGGGACGCTTCCCTCTCCGCGTGGAGCTTCATGATCTCTCGGCGGAGGAGTTCTATCGCATCCTCACGGAGCCGCAGAACGCGATCACGAAGCAGTATACGGCGCTCCTTTCCACAGAGGGAGTCTCGGTGACGTTTACCGATGAGGCGCTCCATGAGATCGCGTCGATCGCCCATGATGTGAATCAGACGAATGACAACATCGGGGCGCGTAGGCTCTACACGGTGATGGAGAAGCTTCTTGAGGAGCTTTCGTTCTCTGCCAATGAGCTTAGCGGGCAGAGCGTGGAGATCACGCGCGATTACGTCAGGCAGAGGCTTTCGGATATCGTCGAGGATCAGGACCTCTCAAGGTATATACTCTAGGCTATGGAATACTATACGGTAGTCGCGGACAGCTATGAGGAGGCCGTGAGGAAGGCCAAGGAGCTTTACGGGGATGATATCCGCATACATTCCCGCAGGGACTTCACGAAGGGCGGTGGCTTCTTCACGCGCCGCCAGAAGCGCTGTGAGATCATCTGCTACTCCTCTCCCAAGCCCCAGGGCAAGGAGAGGCCTGGCAGCAAGGATAAGGATATCAGGGAGTTCGAGAAGGAAGCGAGGACTCCCGATCCTGCCACGCTCTCCAGGAAGGAGAGGCTCGATACCGAGATCTACAGGGAGAACGAGAAGGCCGTGGCGCTCCTTGATCTGAATCATATAGCCGATCCGCTGCGTTCCCGTCTGCTTGAGTCGTTCCCTGCTGACAAGGATCCCGGGATGGAGCTTTCCGACAGGCTCCTTCATGCCGTGGCGATCGATTATGAGCATCAGGTCCATCCGAGGCACTTCGTGGCGTTCATCGGGCCGACGGGATCGGGTAAGACTACGACACTTGCCAAGACGGCCTATGTCTATGCCAGCCAGGGGCGCCGTGTCGCCATCATTACCCTGGACACATACCGTGTCGGGGCGTACGAGCAGGTTAAGGCGTTCGGCGACGCTCTCTCGATTCCCGTGCTTAAGGCTGGGGCGGAGGATGAGCTTCTCGCGGCGGCAGAGCGCTTCCAGGATAAGGATATCGTCTTCATCGACACGATGGGGACCTCCCCGAAGGACAAGGAGCTTACGCTCCGCCTGACCTCGATGCTCTCGCTCCTTGGTCCTGATAAGACAGACCTGATCATGACGATTCCCGCGACGATGAAGGAGGAGGACATGCTCGAGCA
The DNA here is from genome assembly GCA_949299185.1 of uncultured Spirochaetales bacterium. Classification (GTDB taxonomy): domain Bacteria; phylum Spirochaetota; class Spirochaetia; order Sphaerochaetales; family Sphaerochaetaceae; genus Ornithospirochaeta. The sequence goes on along the minus strand of CASFZR010000012.1, from coordinate 28,634 downwards.
GCACGCCGTATACTCCAGGTTCGGAAAGCCATCGCTTGCGGTTACCAAGCTCGATGAGACGGAAACGATCGGCAATGTGATATCCTTCGCGTACAGGGTATCTTCCCCGATCATCTTCCTCACCGATGGGCAGAAGGTCCCTGAGGATATAGAGAAGGCCTCATCGGCGGCGCTTCTCGATCATCTGAAGGGGATGGGGCTGGTGATGCGTAACTCAGAGAGCCAGCTCAGGAAGGAGCGCTGAGAGCCCCTCTGGATCGTCTGCATAGAGGCTGAAGCCATCCTTGAGTGGAATGAGGCTGTCCTCTTCGAAGGGAAGCGAGGGGTGTTCCTCCGCTTCCTTGTATCCGGATGCGACTGCCACCACAAGAGATCTTAGCACCGCCTCGTCAGGTCCTCCTGTCCAGGCTACGATCGAGCCATCGGGAGCTATAAGGGCTGCCGATCCGCCGTACCCGATCCTCCGCATCAGCTCCATCATCGCCTCCTGGGCTTCCAGGTCTATGGTCAGCGTCAGGTCCTTTCCCCGTGCGATGCGCTCGAAGGGTGAGGGCCGAGGAGAGAGTTCCTCGTCGAATATCCTCTCCATCCCCGATACTCCTGAAAGCGCCTGATCGACCCCTCCTATGATGTTCCATGTCTCCTGATAGGAAGGGTATTTCCTCGTCTCGCGCGTGGTGAGGCACACCTCGTCCGAGAGTCCCAGCTCATCAAGCTCTCCCCTGATCTCTCCCATCTCGGTGATCGAGGGAATGGATGGGATGATGATGAATCCCTCTCCATTGCTTATCCTAGATTCGAGGCTCACCGCAGGCTCCGGCGTGTAGCGCGATAGCACCGATGCGATATATGAGGGAGATGATCCCGATAATGTTATCTCAAAGCCGTAATCCGGAGCCTGTATCGCCAGAAGGCTGCCATCCCTGTCGTATATAGAACCCCTCACCAGGACCTCCGAGAGTACCGGATCGCGATAGCGGGGCCGGCTCTCTCCCTCCGTGGTAAGGTATGTGAAGCGCAGCAGCGTTGCTGTGGCAAGTATGATGACTATCATATAGGCGGCCATCACACCATGCTTATTGCCATTCTGCATCATAACAAAATATAATACCTATTTGATTGAGGGATTGTCGATAGATGGGAAGATATAGTTATGATGATATGCCGCCGGAAGGGTACAGGGAACGCCGTGAGAGCGGTCGCCGAGGAACGTTCATCATCGCGTTCGTCGGTATTCTCCTTACGCTCATCGCGATAGTCCTATATCTTCTCTACACGCCGCATCAGGCCATGCCTGAGGAGGAGAAAGCAGGAGCAAGCACCGTCGAGGTAAGCGTTCCTGAGCCAGAGATACTGCAATCAAGCATCACCAAAGAGAGCGATGAGATCACGGTAGAGGAGGCTCCTGCTCCCGTTGAGGCTGAGGTGGCGGAGGAAGCTGCTCCAGCCGTTGAGGCAGAGCCAGAGATCAAGGTGGCTGCTGAGGCAGAGATAGCCGTAGAGCCTGAGCCAGAGTCAGCGATAGTCGTCGAGGAAGCGCCTGCAGAGCCCGTGGCAGAGGAATCTGTCCTTGAATCAGAGGTCAAGCCTATGGTTCCCTCCGAGTACGTTGTGCAGGATGGCGATACCCTCCAGTCCATTGCCTCTGCCTTTGATATAACGCCTGAGACGATCATCGACTTCAACGCCATGAGCGAGGCTGCTGTTACTCCAGGTGAGACCCTCCTTATCCCTCAGTACAGGGGCATCATGTACACGATGAGGTCCGATGATACCCTCAGCGATGTCGTCAGCCGCTACAATCCTGAGCTGAGCGCCGCTGATATAGCTAAGCTCAACTCCCTCACGTCCACATCCGTTCCTGAGGGAACGAGGATCTTCATACCTGCAAGCGGATCTGAGATCGAGGGTATGCCTAGGTTCTCCTCTCCTGTCGCGGGAGGGACGATCCTCATGCATAACGCTGAGTACTTCAGGGAGAAGGGTGAGACGATCTACGGTATCGTCATTGCCGCGAAGCCCGGTACTCCTGTAACCGCTTCCGCTTCCGGTACTGTCGAGAGCGTCGGCTTCACCCCTGACAGGCGCCGCTATGTCGAGCTTGTCCATGAGGATGGCTATACCACCAGCTACACTGGCCTTGAGAGGATACTCGTATCCAATGGCAGGGAAGTGAAGGAAGGAGACGCCATCGGTACGATAGGCACGAGTAGCAATTACTATGGCGAGAGCGCCATACTCTTCTCCGTCAGCCAGGATGGAATAAGGATCAATCCTGAGACAGTCTGTAAGTTCTAATTAATACCAATAGCATAGTTATATTGAAAGCAATGACTATGCTATCATAACACACTGTTCTGTAATTATTGACAAATATATACGAGGGGGGGGGGTATTATTTCTCTCACACAATACACACAATGAGAGGAATTATGAAGAGAACCCTAGGGACGATACTGTCAGCACTAGCGATACTTATCCTCGCGTCCTCGTGCTGCTTCTGCATGCGTATGCATACCGTGACGATCGACCCAGCTAACGGCGATGAGGTCGAGACAGTGATAGTGGAGGACGGCAAGCTTCTTGAGGAGCCCGATAGGCCGAGAAGGAGCGGCTACTCATTCATAGGCTGGTACAATGAGGCAACGGATGAGAAGTACGACTTCTCCCTTCCCGTGAGATCAGACCTGACGATCATAGCGCACTGGACACGCAATACGCCATCAGTCCCTTCAGGTCCTTCAAGCTTCACGGTCAAGTTTGATGTTAATCTGCCAGAGGGTTATGTTGAATCAAGTATCCCTGATATGACCGTTGATTCCGGCTCAGGCATTGAGGACGGCTCGTTGCCTTCTAAGCCTGAGATCGTAGATGGTAAGGGAACCTTCAACTTCCTTGGCTGGTACACAGAGGAAGGCATCCAGTATACGGCAGGAATGGCTATCAACGAGGATACGACTCTCTATGCAAGATGGGAGTCTGTGTGGGATGGCTATAGCTCCGATACGGATTATATTGAAGAGCAGCTTGCCAATACGGAAAGCAATGAGATTAAGATATCAACAGCATCACAGCTCAAAGGATTGGCAGATAAAATTACCAATGATGAAGAAGATTTTGCTGATAAGGTTATCAACCTGACGAATGATATTGATTTGGGATTAGATGAATCTAATACATGGACACCTATAGGAGAGTATCGAGAGACTAAACCAGATAAAAGTTATGGATTTGCCGGTGAACTTGATGGTAATGGTCATACGATTAAGAACATATACATTGAGGAAGACGATTATAATGGGATATTTAGCTATATCCCCAATACCGGATATATCCATGATCTAAAAGTTGAGGGATTTGTCGGTTCCATTGCTGGAATGAATGAAGGACGGATTGAAAACTGTTCTGTATCAATGGCTCACGACAGCATATATGCAATTAATACCAATGGATTTGGTTTTATTGCAGCAAAGAATAAAGGTATGGTAATCGCCTGTTCCGTGAATATGGATGATATAGCTGACTATTTTTATTCAGCTGGCAATCAGATGGGGGCTGTCGTTGGATTGAATGAAGGTTCTGTCATTGCTTGTTATGTTTCCACGCCAGACAGATATGTCTATACTTTCGGCTCCCAGGATGTTGGTGGGGTTGTAGGATTGAATGAGAATGGAACAGTTGTCGCATGCTATTTTGATGGTTTAATTGAAAATGGCGGCGATGGCTATGGTGGAATAGCTGGAAGAAATCAAGGTACGATTTCTTCTTGCTTTGCAAATGCTACATTGTCTACAGGATCAACTTTAGGAGCAATCTGCGGATATAATGAAGGAACGATATCTGACTGTGGCTGGTATGGAACTGGTTTCAGTGGTGCAATTGGTGAAGATACTGGTGAGAGTTCGAATAAAGAGCCTTATCAAAATGCAGGGAGCCTTTGGTCTGATGCCGTAACCGGCATGAATAGCGCCATCGCTTCGTGGAACTCCTCTAATCCAGATACACCTTGTAACTATAGGTATGAGGCGACGATGGCAGGAGAGCCTCCTGTGCTTGTGGCTTCTGTCTGAGCCTTCATTCGCTTTGAGGGTAGGGCATCATCCTTCGTGAGGGGTGGTGCCCTTTCTTCTTGATGCGAAATACCGGGCTGAAACGGACAAAATCGAAGAAAGATGCAAGAAAGTCCGTTTCAGAGGGGTATTTGAGACAGATGTCTGAAGATGGGTAAATATTGTGCTAATGTTAAATCCATGTTAAGTTCAGCTTGGAGGTTCTCATGAAAAGAACATTGCTTATCATCCTCGTGGCGCTTCTGTCGCTGACGGCTCTCTTCGCGGCGGAGACGCTGGAAGGGAACATAATCGAGATCGAGAAGTATGGGCACGCCCTTCTTGATATCACGATAGAGGAAGCCACTCAGGCCGGCTATGACCTTGGCGATACAGTGAACGTCGTTTTCAGCAACGGCTATACCCTTGAGGGTATCCCGTATTTCAGCGGCTACTATGTCGGAGTGGGTGAACCAGTGCTTAGGGCGTATCCCGGGGATACGAATATCGCGGTATGTGTGAACTTCGGACGCATCAACGAGATCGCAGGCGTCGGCGTAGGTGATGGCGTGACGATCACCATGGACGAGAAGGAGGGAATGATCGTCGAGTACGAGCTTAACTCCCTTGAGTACTCCAGCGACCGCGCGGACTTCCGTTCCAATGCCCAGTTCGCGAACTTCCGTGAGATCTACATGGGGGATATCGCGGCACCGGGAATCCTCTACCGCTCCGCTTCCCCGATAAACAACGAGCATAACAGGGCTCATTACGCCAATGCCTTCGCTGAGGCTGCCGGTGTCAACGGAGTGCTGAACCTCGCTGATACCAACGAGGATGTGGAGAGCTATATCGCGGCCGATGACTTCGACTCCGAGTACTACGCGTCGCTCTATGAGGAGGGCAAGGTCCTCGCCCTCGGAATGTCGGTGGACTTCCTTTCCGATGACTTCGGCAATAAGCTCGCTGCCGGTATCGAGAAGCTTTCCGAGCTTGATCCACCGTACCTCATCCACTGCACGGAGGGTAAGGATAGGGCAGGATTCACCTCCGCTCTCTTCGAGTGCCTCCTTGGCGGAAGCTATGATGAGATCGTCGATGACTTCATGCTCTCTATGGCCAACTACTATGGCGTGACCGAGGAGACGGACGCGAGGAAGTATCAGTTCATCTTCGAGAACAACATCGCGGCGATGCTCCCTGTGATCACCGGAGGCGAGGATCCGACAACCGCTGATCTGAGCGCGGCGGCAAGGTCCTATCTTATCGATCATGGGATGAGCGAGGAGGCCGTGGACAGGCTTGTCGGCAAGCTTACCGGCAGCATCCACGTCAACTGATCGCCCTATCTTTATTATGATGACAGCGATGCCCGCGGGATTCCGTGGGCATCATCTCATCAGTCTACTGCCGCATGCACATCCCGGATGATCTCATTGCGTCTCTGCTCGTCAAGGGAGAACATATCCCCAAGACGCCGTAGGTCATCATCATTGATGTCCCTCCCTTTGCCGCACACTGTAGTGGATTGCTCTCCGAATGATGTGCTTGATTTCGTGAGATCATATGCAGGAGCAAGCTGCCAGCCGTTGAGCGTCTCATCATACAGGAATGCGAAGTTCTTGCCATGGTCATCCTGATTCCCGATCATCACGTTGAAGCAGGCCATCCTGAATGCCTCATAGAGCGCTTCTTCAGATCTTGTCAAGATAAGGGTTGCCTTAAGCAGATGCGTATAGTCCAAGGCAGGGTATCGGTGCGATGATTCCAGGAGTCCGGAGAGCGATAGCATGTGTATCCTTCTGCCTCCATGCCTGTCGAATCGCCTTACAGCGAAGAATCCCTTGGTGTACCTTGACGGTAAAAGCCTGATATCAGGGATAGTCAGACCAGCAGCGGCGGCCTTCCTGTTGCACTCGTATTCCATGTATCCGGCATCTGGTCCGTCAAGCCTGGTAGGGAACTTCACGATCCAAGGCTCTCCGTCTATATCGATATTCACTTTTGGTCTGGCACCACCGGATGATCCTCCTTTAGCGTAGAGCCTCTCTAGATCCTCCTGAGACACGGCTGAATCTTCAAGGATTTCCCCTGTGATCCTATGCAGTTCGTCGAGATCATCGCCCTCTAGGATTTCATCATCAGCAATCGATGGCTGGTACTCCAGAAGACCTGATGATGTCTTCGATAGCATGCATAGCCGTGTCAGTGGAGTAATACGCTCGATGCCAAGGGAACTCAGGTATCTGTCGGTAAGAAGACGCCCCCATCCATCAGGGAGAGAGTCATAGAAGACACCGAAAAGTCCTTCCATGCTCCTATCCTCCGCCACGAATAGCTGTTGCTTGAGCGGAAGAGAGAACGGGCTGATCGAGAATCCTGTAGCAAGCCATTGCGCGGAATACTCGAAGGCAGTACGGCCTCTGTCATATTCAGCGATCGTTCCTATCAGCCTATCTCCTGCATATACGTCAACCTTTGTGATGTCTTGCATCAAGAAGCTCCTTCATGGAAGCATATCCGGCCTTACGGAATATGCTGGTGATGCCGTCCTCGTCATTAAGGACGATCGCGATTTTCGCGAGGCTTATCAATGATATCTCCCCAGTCTGCTCGAATCGCCTTAGCGTAGATAGCGGTATGCCGGAGCGTATGGACATCTCCTTCTGCGTGATGCCGAGCTTCTTCCGCTTCTCCTTCTCCGATGACGCTATGGCGGCTATGATCTCCTTCGGGGTCTTGCCGAAATCATCTAGGTTAATCATATACCAATATATTAGCACTTTTTATGAAAAATAGGAATAATAATCAATATATTGGTACTAAATAGATATGCCCACGGGATTCCGTGGGCACTCTGATGATACTAAGCTTAGAACTTCCTTCCGCAGCAGTTCTTGTACTTCTTGCCGCTGCCGCAGGGGCAGGGGTCGTTGCGTCCTACCTTGGGCTGGGAGCGTACGACGGTGGTGTTCTGTGCCTGCGCCTGGCTCGTTACTGCCGTCCTGATCGGCTCTCCGGCACGCTGGGGCTGCAGCGTCGGGGCAGGGGACTGGTGGGATGCCTGCATCCTTGCCCCGTTCATGCCCTGCTGCCTTCTCGGCTCGATGGTCACGCGTACTGCATAGACCGTGCGGCACACGGCCTCGGAGATACTGTCGATCATCTCGTCGAAGGCCTCGGACGCGGTGTTCTTGTACTCCACGAGAGGGTTCTTCTGGGCATAGCTCATCAGCGAGGCCGCTTCCCTCAGGTCCTCAAGCGCGTCCAGATGATCGACCCATCTCTTGTCTATGTTCTTGAGGTAGACGTATCTGATGAAGGCGTTGAAGTTGGCCTTGCCGACCTTCGTCTCCTTCTCCCTGATGTTCTCCTCTATGGCGTTGGAGAGCTTCTCCGGATCGGTGTCAGCAGGAGCGGTGGCGAAGATCCTCTGGTAGTACTCCGCGAACTTCTCTGCGTCTCCTGCCGCGGCCTCATAAGCCTCATGCACAAGCTCCTTGGCATTCTCTATGACGCGGTCGGAGAGGTCCTCGGCGCCGAGGATCCTGTCGCGCTCCGAGTAGATGAAGTTCCTCTGCTCGTTAAGCACGTCATCATACTCCAGAAGCTTCTTCCTTATCTCGAAGTTGCGTTCCTCGACCCTCTTCTGGGCGTTCTCTATGGCGTTGTCGAGCATCTTGTGCTGTATCGGCTCACCATCCTTGAGCCCCAGCCGTCCGATCATCTCCTTAAGCCCTTCCTTGGCGAAGAGACGCATCAGCGGATCGTCCAGCGAGATGTAGAACTGGCTCGTGCCCGGATCACCCTGACGGCCTGAGCGTCCACGGAGCTGGTTGTCTATGCGCCTGGACTCATGGCGTTCCGAACCGATGATATAAAGGCCTCCGAGGGATTTCACCTCCTCATATGCCTTCCTGTACTCGGGCATGATCTCGCTGACGGCCTTCCTCAGCTCCTCCGGGCTTGCCTCCGAGCCGACCTTCTTCATCGCGAGGTGCTGCGGCGATCCTCCCAGCTTTATATCCGTGCCGCGTCCTGCCATGTTGGTGGCTATCGTCACGGCGCCCTTGGCTCCTGCCTCGCCGATGATGAAGGCCTCCCTGGCGTGGTTCTTGGCGTTCAGCACCTCATGCCTTATGCCTTCTCTGGTAAGTAGCTTGGAGAGCCTTTCGGACTTCTCGATCGAGGTCGTGCCGATGAGGATAGGCTGGCCTGTTGAGTGGATGCGCTTCACGTCCTTCACGATCGCGGCGAACTTCATGTCCTCATCATAGAAGGTGAGGTCGGGAAGATCCTTGCGCTGCACAGGCACGTTAGTGGGTATCACGACGACATCCATCTTGTAGATCTGCTTGAACTCGGTTGCTTCCGTGTCTGCCGTTCCAGTCATTCCCGAGAGCTTGTCATACATGCGGAAGAAGTTCTGGAACGTGATGGTGGCGAAGGTCTTTGACTGGCCTCTCACCGAGACGTTCTCCTTGGCCTCTATCGCCTGATGGAGCCCTTCTGAGTAGCGCCGTCCGGGAAGCACGCGGCCGGTGAACTCGTCGACGATCTGCACCTCGCCGTCCTTCACGATGTAGTCCGTGTCCCTCTGATACATATACTGCGCGCGTACCGCCTGCGTGACGTAATGCACAAGCTCGAAGTTCTGGTCATCGTAGAGTGAGTAGACTGTGTTGCCTTCCTCATCCTTGGAGGGCAGGAGGGCGCCGAGACGGCGGAGCGCCTCCTCGATATGCGTCATGCCATCCTTGGTGAAGGTCACCTTCTTGCCCTTCTCGTCGAGCTTGTAGTCGCCTCTCTCGTCGAAGGCGGCGTATGTTGCCCTGTCGAGCTTATCCATCGCGCTAAGCTCGTAGTATGTTCCTGTCTCTGGATCCTTCTCGCACTCCTTCAGGAACGGTACGACAGCCTTGGCCGCGCGTACCTTGGGCGTGTCATCCTCGGCCTGTCCGGAGATGATGAGAGGGGTCCTTGCCTCATCTATGAGTATGGAGTCGATCTCGTCGACTATGGCGTAGTGGTGCCTTGCCTGGAGCTTCGCCTGCAGCGATCCCTTGAGGTAGTCCCTCAGGTAATCGAAGCCGAACTCGTTGTTCGTGCCGTAGGTCACGTCCGCGGCATATGCCTCCCTCTTGCGCTCGTCATCCTGTCCTGCGACGATGACGCCAGCCTTCATGCCGAGGAAGGAGTAGACCTGTCCCATCCATTCCGCGTCTCTCTGGGCGAGGTAGTCGTTCACCGTGACGATATGCACGCCCTTTCCCTCTAGCGCGTTGAGATAGGCCGCTGGAACGGATGTCAGCGTCTTTCCCTCTCCGGTCTTCATCTCGAGTATCGAGCCCTGATGGAGGACGATGGCTCCCATTATCTGGACATCGTAGTGCCTTTCCCCGAGCGTCCTGCCAGCTGCCTCGCGAACGAGGGCGAATGCCTTGGGAAGAAGCTCATCGAGGCTCTTCCTGCCGCTCTGTACCTCTTCCTTCCACTCATTGGTGATCCGCGGGAAGTCCTCGTCCCTGAGGCTCTCCGCCCATCCGTATTCCTTCTTGACGCTCTCCACGATAGGGGCGAGCCTCTTCATATCCTTGTCATGCTTAGTACCCCCGAAGAGGGCAGTCCAGAATCTAGCCATACCCGAATGATAGTAAAAAAACGTGTGAACGTGTAGGGAAGGGCGGGAACATCATCCTCATCCTTCCTTGTAGCCGGTCCCCGATTCAGCTATCATCAAGCTATGGATTGGTCTTTCACCATAGGGACGCTGAGCTTCGGCATCCTCGATATAATAACGGTCGTCATCGTGCTTGTCGGCGCGATCTCCGGATGCATCACCGGCTTCAGCGTATCCGCTACGAGGCTCGTGGGCCTATTGCTGGCGATTCCGGTATCGCTTCTCTTCACCAAGGATCTCGCCGCTTTCGTCGAATCACGGACGGAGATTCCGCTATTCTGGTCCACGCTGATCGTCTTCGTCGCGCTCTCGCTGGTCGTCTACCTGCTTATCTGCATCCTGGGCTCACAGCTCTCGACGATACTCGGGGCGAGCAGCCATCTGCGCGCGATCGACTCGATCCTCGGCTTCATCTGGGGCCTCCTTGCCTCATCCATCACCCTCTCGATAATCCTCGCGGTGTTGAATTACCAGACGTTCATAGATATCTCGGCGCTGACCGATGGCAGCCTGATCATCAAGGAGATGATAAGGCCGCTCTTCCCGACGCTTACCGAGACCTTCATGGAGGTCATCGATGGGGTTTGATGCCCTCAGGCGCACGCAGGAGGCGATGGCGGAGAGCATCGAGAGCGTCCTCGATGGAGCGATGCTGCCTCAGACGCTCCTCTTCTCAGGCCACCGCGGCTCCTCACGCCTTACCGCGGCGCTTGACCTTGCCTTCACGCTGACAGGCGAGGAGGGACGGGAGCTGCTCTCCTCTTCATCCATCTGCCTCTTCCTTTCCCGTCCGATGCGCATGGTGCTTAACGCGGCATCCTCGCTTCTCAGGCGCCAGCGTAACAGGCGCGCGCGCATCTTCTACATCCAGACGGTGAGGAAGGTGCTGATGCAGTACCATCAGGCCATAGCCCCCCTTCACAGGGAGGCCTCGGGAGCCAAGGCGCGCGATGAGAGGACGGAGGGAGACAGATCCGTGAGCGCTGTTGCCTCCCTCATCGATGAGAGCCTCATGGCCATCGAGGAGGACAGGGAGTACTCTGAGGAGGAGATCGGAAGCATCGTCTCTCTGATAGACAGTTACCTGACCGATGCAGTGATCAATGTCGGCAAGAAGACCCCTGGCGCGACCATCGAGGAGATCCGCGCCGTTCAGTCATGGCTTTCCGAGGGCGTGGATGAGAAGGTCGTCATCTTCGAGAATCCCGAGGACTACGCGGAGGGGGCGAAGAACAGCCTGCTGAAGCTATTGGAGGAGCCGCCTGAGCATGCTCATCTGATACTGATCTCCAGGAGCCCGTCGCGGCTTCTCGAGACGATACTCTCGCGCTGCCGCCGCTTCTCCTTCCCCGAGCTTTCCGAAGCGAAGGTCTCCGCCTTCATCGGCGAGGAGTTCTCGATCTATTCCACGTTCCCCTCATTCGACGCCTTCTTCTTCGCGGAGGGCTCTGACGAGAGCGGCAGGAAGGCCATGGAGGGATACGTCGAGTCATACCTGAAGGCGATCGTCAGCGGCAAGGGACTCGGGATGAAGGATGAGGAGGAGATATTCTCCGGCCTGGAGCGCTCAGGAGGCGAGGAGTTCTTCCGCGAGAGCCTGATCCTCCGCCTGGAGGGCCTTCTCCGTGAGGGGCGTATGGCGCCGGGTGAGGCGAAGAGGGTATACCGATCGCTCTCGGGCAATCTCCTGAGGAGCGATACCTTCAACATGCCGCTCCGCCTTGCCCTTGATCTGACGCTGAGGGAGGTGTGCGATGTCGAATAAGCTCTTGAGGAAGGTCCTTGATGATATAGGCGCGCTGCCATGTTCCGAGCTGCAGAAGCTTATCGAGGGGGGGATAGAGGAGATGGATCTCTACCGGGCGCTCTTCGATTCGCTTCCCGATGGCCATATCATCATATCGAAGGAACGTAAGATCGTCCTCGTCAATAAGACGACGATGCGCCTCATCCCCTCGGACAGGAGGCGTAGGCTCCGGGAGGGAGCGAGGGTCGATGATGCCTCGTTCGATGGAGATGTCAAGGGATACGTGCTGGCTGTCCTGATGGGTAAGGAGCGTCCTGACCCTAGGGATTTCGCCTTCCAGCTGGGCGAGGAGACGAGGATGATGCGCGTCTCCTTTGCCTCGATCGATTCCGGCAGCGAACGCTATACGGATATCGTGGTGAAGGATATAACGGAGGAGATGAACAGGGAGACGAGGCTCCGCCGCTCGGAGTCCCTCGCCTCGATGACGACGATGGCGGCTGGTATCGCTCACGAGATAAAGAACCCTCTGGCGGCGATGAAGATACACCTTCAGCTGCTGAGAAAGGCCTTCTCCTCGAAGGGATCGCTCACAGGGGAGGACGCTGACCGCTATCTATCGGTGCTCGATGAGGAGATAGACCATCTGAACACGATCGCCGTGGATTTCCTCTTCGCCGTGCGTCCGATGAACGTAGAGCTGAGGCTTGGGTCCATAAACTCCGTGATAGAGGACCTCGTCGTCTTCCTCACGCCTGAGGCGGGAGACAAGAAGATAGAGATACGCACGGAGCTGGAGAGCTTCATGCCATCGGTAGAGCTTGACCAGCGCTATCTCAGGCAGTGCCTGCTGAATATCGTGGAGAACGCCTTTGCCGCGATGCCTGGAGGCGGCGTGCTGAGGATAGCCACGAAGCTGGATGGGGACTTTGAGACGATCAGGATCGAGGATAATGGCACGGGAATAGACGAGGAGAGCCTTTCAAAGATATTCGAGCCGTACTTCACCACCAAGGCAAGCGGTACCGGCCTAGGCCTTACCGTCGTGTACAAGGTGATAAAGGAGCATCGTGGGGATATCTTCGTCTCCTCTGAGCAGGGGAAGGGGACGGTGTTCACCATAAAGCTCCCCGTTCCCGGCAACCAGAGACGGGCATTGGTAGACAAGGAGGAAGAGAGTGGCAACGCTGCTGATCGCTGACGACGAGAAGAACATACGCTCAGGACTTGAGCTGGCCTTCGAGGATGAGGGCTACCAGGTGATGACTGCCGCGGATGGCAAGGAGGCCTGGGAGAAGATCAACAAGAACAGCATCGATCTCGTGATCACCGACCTCCGTATGCCGGAGATGGATGGCTATGAGCTCTTAAAGCGGATCAGCGCGGCCTATCCCACGCTTCCCGTGATCGTCCTCACGGGCCATGGCACGATAGAGACGGCGGTGGAGACGATGCGCGATGGCGCCATCGACTTCTTCACCAAGCCCGTTGATATAGACAAGCTCTCGCTTGTCGTGAAGAAGAGCATCGCCGCCTCCTCGCTGGCTGAGCAGAACAGGAGGCTTACCGAGGAGATCGACAAGCTCAAGAAGCAGCAGGGCTACGGGAAGATCATCGGCAAGTCCGGGCGCATCTCGGCGCTGATGCAGACGATAGCCCAGGTCGCGCCCACCAAGGCAAGCGTGCTTATAACCGGCGAGTCCGGAACGGGCAAGGAGCTGGTGGCCGATGCGATAGAATCCCTTTCGGACCGGCATGGCAGGCCCTTTGTGAAGGTACACTGCGCCTCGCTCTCCTCAAACCTTCTGGAGGATGAGCTTTTCGGACATGAGAAGGGCGCGTTCACCGGAGCCGTCGCCCAGAAGAAGGGACGCTTCGAGCTGGCTGATACCGGGACGCTCTTCCTGGATGAGATCGGCGAGATCGATGCCGCAACGCAGGTGAAGCTGCTGCGCGTGCTTCAGGAGAGGCAGTTCGAGCGCGTAGGAGGGGAGAAGACGATCACCGTGGATGTCCGCGTCATATGCGCGACCAACCGCGACCTTGCCAGAGAGGTGGAGGAGGGACGCTTCCGCGAGGATCTTTATTACCGCCTCAATGTCGTGCATATAGAGGTTCCGCCGCTGAGGGAGAGGAAGGAGGACATAGAGCTGCTTGCCCAGTCATTCCTCAGCACGTTCAACAGCGAGGACGGCAGGAAGATAGAGGGATTCACCCCCGCGGCGAGGAAGGCCCTCTTCTCATACTCATGGCCTGGCAATGTCAGGGAACTCAGGAACAGCATCGAGGCCGCAGTGGTGCTATGCCGCGGCCGCGTGATCGATCTCGATGACCTGCCTTCCCAGATAAGGGAGAAGGGGAGCGGCAGCACGCTCACCCTTACCCTCCCGATTACCCTTGACGAGGCGGAGAAGCGCCTTATCCTCGATACCATCTCCTTCTGTGGCGGCAATAAGACGAAGGCCGCGGAGCTTCTTGAGATCGGGCGTAAGACGCTGCACAGGAAGCTTGCCGAATACACGGGAAAGGACGAGGAGTAATGGATATAGGCTCCATATTCTCCCCCGGCGGGGAGCTTGACTCGGCACTCCCCGGCTTCTCCTTCCGCGAAGGACAGCTTGAGATGTCGAGGCTCGTCGAGAAGGCGATGAGGGAGGAGAAGCATCTCGTGGTCGAGGCTGGGACGGGCATAGGAAAGAGCTTTGCCTACCTTGCCCCGGCGTTCCTCCAGATCGCCGCGGACGAAAGCTCCGCCTGCATCGTCTCCACCTCGACGATCACGCTGCAGAAGCAGCTCTATGATAAGGATATACCTCTTATCAAGGGGGCGCTGGGCCTTGATGTGCCCACGGCGATCCTTTTCGGACGTTCCAACTACCTCTGCCTGAGGCGCTATGAAGACCAGAGACTGGAGAAGGAGAGCCTGAAGATCAGGCCATCGGATGATGAGAGGGCCTTTGACGAGTGGGTCGATAGCACCGATTCCGGCGCGCTTCCGGAGCTGGAGAACGAGGCGCTCGGACGGCTCTTCTCCTCTCTTGCCTCAGATGAGAAGGACTGTCCCTCGTTCCGCTGCCCATACTACTCGCGCTGCTTCTTCTACTCAGCGCGCCGTGCGGCCCTGAAGGCGAGGATCGTGGTGACGAACCATCATCTCCTCCTTCTGGATGCCAAGAACCGCCTGGAGACGGGAAAGGACTTCAGCGAGGATGCTGTGCTTCCGGGCTACCGCTACGCAATCATGGATGAGGCCCATCATATCGAGGATGAGGCCACGGAGGTGCTTTCCGACGCCTATTCCTCGGACAGGGTCGGCCGCTATCTCGATTACCTGACGCGCCGCGAGAGGCGCTTTGGCTCAGCATCCATCCTCGACTTCCTCTCGATAGAGGAGAAGGAGAGAGGGACAGGCGCGAGGATAAAGGAGCGCATGGCGCATATCAGGACGATGCTGCAGGAGTATGACAGGCTCCTTTCCTCCGTCCTCGGTGCTGACAAGGGGGAGATACTGCTTACGCCGCGCTTCTATGAAGGATGCCGTGAGAGGCTTCGCGAGGGTGAGGCGATAGCGGAGGAGCTGAGGCGCATCCATGCCGAGGTCTACTCAGGCTATAGCGAGAGGCCGGCGGAGGAGAACGCCTCCTATATGGAGCTTCTCGTGCGTTACACGGAGACGCTTGTCTCCTATGCCGATGTGCTGTCATCGTTCATCCGCTTCTCGGAGTGGGATGAGAGGATACCGTATGCCGTGGAGAGGGGAGGACGCTGGGAGATAAGGCTCGCGCCGATGGATACCGGCCCTGTCCTCAGCCGCCTGATCCTGAGGAACATCTCCTCGATGATCTACTCCTCTGCTACGGTATCCATAGGGGATTCCTTCGAGTACTTCGCAAGACGCTCTGGGCTCGCGGAGGAGAGGGAGAGGATGCTCTCCGCGTCCTTCGGCTCTCCCTTCAGATACGAGCGGAACCTGATGCTCCTCGTCCCTCAGGACGGACGCTCGTTCTCAAGCGGCGAGAGCGAGGCCTATGCGGAGTATGTCTCATCAGTGGTGAAGGCTGCGATACTTTCCTCTGGAGGTGGTGCCCTCGTGCTTTTCACCTCAAAGGAGATGATGAGGAGCGTCTACCAGCGGATACATGGTGATGTAGGTGATCTTCTCATCCAGGACGACAGGGCCTCAAGGGCGTCGCTTCTTTCCGCTTTCCGGGAGAGGAAGGACAGCTCTCTCCTGGCAGTCTCCTCATTCTGGGAGGGGATAGATGCTCCCGGCGACACGCTCCGCCTCGTGATCATCGTCAAGCTCCCGTTCTCCGTGCCATCGACGCCTATAGCGGCGGCCCGCTCCGCGCATCTGGAGAAGAGCGGCGGCCGGCCTTTCATGGAGATATCGGTTCCAGAGGCAACGCTGCGCCTCAAGCAGGGGCTTGGACGTCTGATACGGAACGAGGAGGACAGGGGCGTCGTGCTGATACTCGATACGCGCATACTCTCCACCTATTATGGCCGCGCGATGCTCTCCGCGCTTCCGCGCTGCTATGTCCCAGAGGATACGATGATCGGGAATATCCCGGATAAGATCGAGAGATTCCTCTTCTGATGAAAAAAGACGGGCATATAGCCCGTCATGATAGACTCCTCGTCCTCTCTATCAGCCGATAACGGCCAGGATGTCAGCGTAGTTCAGGATGAGGTACTCCTCTCCGTTGTCCTTGAACTGCGTTCCTGCATACTTGTCATGGATGACCTCATCGCCGACCTTGACCTTGATGGACTCGTCATCGCCGATAGCTACGACCGTCGCGATCTGAGTCTTCTCCTGCGCAGTCTGCGGAATGTAGATGCCGGATGCTGTCTTCTCCTCGACAGCCTTCGCCTTGACAAGAACCCTGTCGCCAAGTGGATTGATCTTCATATTCTTCACCTCTGAATACTGATGTTATAGGTCCTAGACCATAATGGAATATACATAGAGAGAGGGCAAACGGCAAGATGGCTGCGGAAAAGTAATCTACACAGACTCTTCACTTTTCCGGAAACGTTATTATATTCCGTTTGTAGGTGATAGCATGGACAACGCTCTGAGCATAGTCATATACAAGGAAGGAAGCAGGGAAGCGAGGAACAACGAGCTTGACGCGGCGTTCGAGTCTTACGTGGACGCCTTCCTCTCCCGCCTTTCGGGGGTGGAGATGACGCTTGAGTTCGTCTCGTTCTACCGCTATCAGCTGTATTCATACCTGAAGGCCAAGCCGGTTTTCATACTCTCCCTTCCTGAGGGCGATATGATCTCCGATCTGATACTCCAGAGCTATGAGGACTTCCTCTCTGCGATCGACGGCTCGCCGTTCAATATCACGGGAGAGGGGAGGACGAACCTGCTAGAGTCGGTGAGGATCCCATTTCCGTGGCAGAGTGACACGGATGGCGAGAAGGATATCCTCTGAGTGTCATTCTGACTCTTTTAGGAGGTCTTGCTCCGTCTCTGGGTCGTTCTGACCCGTTTTCCTTCTGTTCTACATAATCGAAAATACATTATTTATTTATAATATAAAGTATTATCTTAATTGGCACGCTTCCTGCAAATATTGTTTGAGACCCAATAAAAGGAGGGCAGGCGATATGGAAAGCGTAAGAAAGGATAACGATACGATGGTGATGGACAGCGACAACGAGGTCCTTTCCATCTATCTTGCTGAGATAAACAGGATTCCCCTAATCTCCCATGAGGAGGAGTACGAGCTTGCCCTCAAGGCCAGGAAGGGTGACAGGGCGGCGCGCGAGAGGCTTCTCAACGCCAACCTCCGCTTCGTGGTATCGGTGGCAAAGAAGTTCCGCGGACAGGGACTGCCTCTCTCAGATCTGATAAACGAGGGAAATATCGGGCTGATAACCGCGCTGGACAAGTTCGAGCCGGAGAAGGGCTATCACTTCATATCATACGCGGTATGGTGGATCCGCCAGTCGATAATGAAGGCTATCTCGGAGAAGGGGAGGACGGTGAGGCTGCCGCTGAACAGGGCGAATGAGCTGATGCAGATCCAGAAGGCGCAGAAGGCGCTGATCCATGACAGGGAGACGACGGATCCCTCTATCGAGGAGATTGCGGAGGCTACCGGCCTCGATAGCTCCCTGGTCAGCGATCTTCTGACGATCAGCCAGGATATCGTATCGATAGACAGCCCGGTGAAGAAGGGCGAGGAGAGCGATACAGCGCTGGGAGAGTTCATCGAGGATGAGTCCGACGGGCCGGAGAAGCAGGTAATGGACAGCGCGCTCCGTGAGGAGGTGAGGTCGCTCCTGACACGCCTTTCGGATAAGGAGAGGGATATTATAGAGCTGAGGTATGGCCTTGGCGGAGAGAAGCCCATGTCTCTCAAGGAGATCGGCGTGAGGTACTCGCTTACGAAGGAGAGGATACGCCAGATAGAGAAGAGGGCGCTCGAGAAGCTCAGGGCCTACTCGGAGGAGAAGGACGTAGGAGTGTTCAGCGAGGCCTGCTGATAGACCGATGGCCGCTCATTGATGGGCGGCCTTATCCATGTCCTTGAGGATCCTGTCCACGTGATGCTGTATAGCGCGGAAGGATTCGTCTGATATCACATGCTCGATGCGGCAGGCATCCTCCTGAGCGGTCACCGGATCGACGCCGATGCGCTCAAGATACTCGGTAAGCACCGTGTGGCGCTCGTAGATCGTCTTCGCGATCCTCTCTCCTTCCGGAAGGAGCGTCAGGCTGCCTGTGTCTGCGTCTACCGCTATGTATCCATTCTCCTTGAGGTTCTTGATGGCGCGGCTGACGCTGGGCTTGGAGAAGCCCATGTCATGCGCCACGTCTATCGAGCGGACTATCGGCCGCGATAGCGATAGCTTCAGTATCGTCTCAAGGTACATCTCTGCTGATTCCTGTATGGTCATGCGGATAGTATAAATGAAAATGGTGGAATGTCATATCCTGCCGCTGATTTCATCGAAAAGTGGAACAATGTTTCATTTTTTATCTTACAATTTAAGGCCATGCAAGGAGTAATCTGCCATAAAAACGCCTCGACGTTGACGGAGTGTCCTGTTCTGTATAATATGCAAGCGGAAATTCAATAGGACAAAGAAGAATGGCAGAGAAAAAGAAGTACGTTTATTTCTTCGGCAACGGTAAGGCCGAAGGATCTGCAGACATGAAGGGCCTTCTCGGAGGCAAGGGCGCCAATCTCGCTGACATGACCTCCATCGGCCTTCCGGTTCCTCCCGGATTCACCATCACGACAGAGGCATGTGCCTTCTGGGATGCCCATAAGGCTTATCCTGAGGGAATGAGGGAAGAGGTGCTTGAGAACCTCAAGAGGCTTGAGGAGATGATGGGCGCCAAGCTCGGCGACAAGGAGAATCCTCTCCTCGTATCGGTACGCTCCGGTGCCGCGCAGTCGATGCCTGGCATGATGGATACCGTCCTCAACCTCGGACTGAACCCTGACTCGCTCCAGGCCCTGATCAAGAAGACGGGCAATGAGCGCTTCGCATGGGACAGCTACCGCCGCTTCATCCAGATGTTCGGCGATGTCGTCATGGGCGTTCCTCACGCGCAGTTCGAGTATGCCCTCCAGTCCGTCAAGGATGAGAACGGCAAGCATTTCGACACGGAGCTTGATGTAGATAACCTCAAGGAGGTCATCAAGCGCTACAAGATCATCTATAAGAAGGCCACGGGAGAGGATTTCCCGACCGATCCTGAGTACCAGCTCTTCAAGACGATCGACGCGGTCTTCAGGTCATGGAACAACGACAGGGCTATCAAGTACAGGCTCATGAATGATATCAGGGGACTCCTGGGAACGGCAGTGAACGTCCAGTCGATGGTATTCGGCAACATGGGCGATACCTCCGGTACCGGTGTCGCGTTCACCCGCGATCCGTCATCTGGCGAAAACAAGTTCTATGGCGAGTATCTGATGAACGCCCAGGGAGAGGATGTCGTAGCTGGTATCAGGACGCCTCAGAAGCTCGATACGCTCCTGAAGGTCAACCCTGGCGTGTATGATCAGCTCTGCAAGATCCGCACGATCCTCGAGAGCCACTATCATGATATGCAGGATATCGAGTTCACGATCCAGGAAGGCAAGCTCTTCATGCTTCAGACCAGAAGCGGCAAGAGGACGATCTTCGCATGGCTCAGGAGCCAGGTGGAGATGGTGGAGGAGGGCCTCATCGACAAGAAGACGGCTGTCTCCCGCGTTCCCGCATCCGAGTTCAACAAGCTCTTCGCTCCTATCCTCGATAACAACTACATCAAGGAGCTGAACCTCAAGGAGACGACGCATGGCCTCAACGCCTCCCCAGGAGGCGCCTGCGGCCAGATCTACTTCACCGCCAAGGAGGCGGAGGAGGCTGCCGCGCTTGGCAAGGAGGTGCTTCTTGTCAGGACTGAGACGAGCCCTGAGGATATCGGAGGAATGGCGGTATCGAAGGGTATCGTGACATGCCGTGGCGGCATGACCAGCCACGCGGCGGTCGTTGCCCGTGGCATGGGATGCCCCTGCGTCTCCGGCTGCGGAGAGATCCATGTCGATGAGATCAAGAAGACGCTTGAGGTCGATGGCAAGATCCTCTCCGAGGGCGATTACATGTCCATCGATGGATTCACTGGCGCGGTATATGCCCAGAAGATCCCCGTGAAGCCTTCCGAGATCATGCAGGTCCTCGATGGCACGATGGACGAGAAGGAGTCCATCCTCTATCAGAACTATAAGAAGTTCATGGACTACGTTAATGAGATCAAGACGATGGCTGTCCGCACCAATGCCGACACGCCACAGGATGCTCATCACGCCGTCCAGCTTGGAGCCGAGGGCGTTGGCCTCTGCCGCACTGAGCATATGTTCTTCGGCGGCAGGAGGATCATATCGATGCGCAAGATGATCCTTGCCGATACCTATGGCGAGAGGCAGATCGCGCTCTCAGAGCTCCTGCCGATGCAGAGGGAGGACTTCATCGGCATCTTCCGTGAGCTGAAGGGGCTTCCTGTGACGATCCGCCTTCTCGATCCGCCTCTCCATGAGTTCCTGCCGAACGACCATACCTCACGTCATGAGATGGCCCTCCAGCTCGGGACCACCGTCGAGGCGATCTCGAAGAAGATCAACGCGCTCCAGGAGTTCAACCCGATGCTCGGCTTCCGCGGATGCCGCCTTGCGATCGTGTATCCAGAGATCCTCGAGATGCAGGTAAGGGCGATCATCGAGGCCGCCATAACCGTGAAGAGGCAGGGCGTGGATGTCCATCCGGAGATCATGATCCCTCTCGTGGGCATCTGGAAGGAGTTTGACTTCTGCAAGAAGCACGCGCTCGCGGTCATCGATAAGGTCTTCGATGAGCAGGGCCTGAAGGTCGAGTACAAGATCGGCACGATGGTTGAGGTTCCGCGCGCTGCGATAACCGCTGATGAGATCGCCAAGGAGGCTGAGTTCTTCTCATTCGGTACGAATGACCTTACTCAGATGACCTGTGGCTTCTCTCGCGATGACGCTGCGTCGTTCCTCTCGCACTACGTCAATGACCCTGACAAGCAGTTCTATGCCTATGATCCGTTCGCCACGATCGATTTCGATGGTGTCGGCAAGATGATCAAGATAGCAGTCAAGCTCGGACGTGAGACGAGGCCTGGAATGAAGATGGGTATCTGCGGAGAGCATGGAGGCGATCCGAAGTCGATCGCGTTCTGCCAGTCGGTGGGACTTGACTACGTATCCTGCTCGCCGTTCAGGGTGCCTATAGCACGCCTTGCTGCCGCGCAGGCTGCGATCAGCGCAGAGAAGAAGTGATCGATAGATGAGATCATGTATCCGGACTGAGGAATCGGTCCGGATATTTTATCTCGACACTTCCGACATGCACCGCTAGCAGTCTTCCTTGAGAAGAACCGCAATCACCAGAGGGCGCGGGATATCCGCGTAAGGATTATATCCTTGTCATATATGTCAGAGCTTACCAGCAGCGTATCCGGATCATCCATCCTTGCAACATGTAATGTGTGATCATAATAGCGAATATATGCCCCGGACTCATCCTCGCTGATGCTTGCATCGCCTGAAAGATAAGGAAGCCCATCAACCCACATGAGGGATTCCTGAAGGATACCCTCTGCGAATGAATTGCCATCAACAAGGAAGTCTTCCGATGTGATGATCACGTCGGCTCCTGCATCAGATTGCCATGCTCCCTGCATCCATGAGGGAAAGGAGAGGGTAGAGCCATATGGATGGCCGGCCTTGAACAGAAGATTGCTTTCATATCTCGATGAAGGATAATCGAATGTCATGACTATGAGATTGGGATTGACCGTCTTCAGGAAATATAGCTTGTCATTACTGTCTGCCTGAAGCAGGAATACGTCATCCGTTACCAGGCTTCCGACCTTGTGCATGGTCTGAAAATCGCCATTCTCCAGGAGATAGGATGCGACGCTGCGCTTGAAGGATTCTCCATTGGAAACGATATCATCATCAGAGAAGCTGATGTAGCCCTCGTCGTCTATCATCCATGTTCCCTTGAGCCAGTCTGGGATCTGAAAGTCCAGGAACCAGTCCATGTACTCCTTGGTATCGAAGATCTCGAATCTCGCGCCTTCCACTATCATCGCAGGAGTCTCTCCTGTCTCAGAATCAAGTATGTAGATCACATCATCATGAACGATCGGAACGAACTCGGCGGATGCCGGAAGGGCCATCATGGCAGAGAGCAAAGATACAGTTATGAGCTTCTTCATGACTATAAGGGTATCATGGATTATCTTGATGGGAAGCCTAGATTTATATTCCAACATTTTGTCGTAATTTACATAATTTGAAGCCTGTGATTATGGAGTTATCGAACAAAATTGCCGCTTTTTGTTCGATAACTTGCTTTTGCATGCTTTCTATGCTACTGTACCTTAATGGGTGGGAAAGGAATATCGATGAATAGAAGATTAACCTTTTTCGGAATGCTTTTCCTGTTTCTTATCTTTACGGTCTCATGCTCTCCAATCGAGGAGACGACCATTCCAAAGGAAGATGTGACAATCGCAGCAGATGCAGAGGAGATCGATATGACCGCATCCAATGACAGGCGAGGCATCAGCCTCTCGTTCAAGCCTGTCTCCGGGGCAAGGACCTATGCGATATCCCTGGATGGCAGCGAGGAGAAGATCCGGCTCTCACCGATCCTAGAGGATGGCACATACAAGGCATATGAAGAGCTTCCGGATGGAAGCATCGGACAATCATCATCTGTCTCATTGAGATTCTTTGCCTCATCATCCCTTTCCCCTGATGCATGGACGGAGCTTTTCACGATAAGCGCGCCATATGTTCGTCCTGAGATAAGCACCATAGCTCCTAAGGCAGAGGTGACGGAAAGGAATGAGACCGAGGCTGTCATAACCATCATCGACGCTCCTGAGCCAGACATGCAGTACAGAATCACGATAGAGGGGAAGGATATCACATCATCGGCATCTGCCATCAGCATCTCAGGCCTTGATCCGGCTAAGTCCTATTCCGCGACTATTTACCATAAGTACAGGGAAGATGCGGACTACGGTCCCCTGACTGCAGAGGTCATGATAGGGCAGTATGCTGCCATCACAGTGGATATCGATGAGGCTACGAGGGATATAGAGGTCGCAGGCATTCCTGAAGGATTCACGTCCATCAGGCTTGTCAAGGCAGGGGAGCCGGATATCACCATAAAGGAGAAGAGCGTATCAGGAGAGACCCATACATTCCCCGCATCGATCTTTCCTTCATTTGATATAGGGACATTCCAGATATTCGCAGAGGATGGGAATGGCAATGCCGCTCAGTCTGAGGAGTTCGCCTATTACTCCTCTGTACCGGAAATCTCAAGGACGACGACAGGCAGGCAGCATCATATGGTCAGCTTCCAGGTCTCTTCCGACGTAGCTGGCCTGAGCGGATCATCAAGCATCGGGGATGGTGTGGATATCACGATATCCGGCAACACGGCAACTGCAGTGATATCCGGGCTGGAAAGCCTTACTGAATACGATGCCCCGACGATCACCGTCACATCCGGCCTTGCCTCCGTGGATATCCCTCTTGATACAGTCACGACCGGAAGCTTCGAAGGAATGTATAGATGGACTGCGCCGGAAGGCGATGAGAAAAGGACATTCACTATCCGAGTAGATAAGGCGACAGAGTCTCCAAGATATAAGTATTACATCTATGCGATAGACGGTGATAAGGAATACCAGATATGTCCTCTGATCGATAAGCCGTTGGATGAGTTGAAAGGAATAACCGTAAACTTCAAGAATCCAGAAGAAGCGTATGTAACGGCAAATGCTGCTTATAAATGGAACTACGAGCACTGGGTCGATGGCCTAGGGGCACTAATTGGATCTTCTGCAATAAATAGCTGGAAAATCAACAATGTCGAGAATGATGATGACTTTGTAAAAACGATTGTTGATACCGAGGCAACAATGGGAATTTCAACAAAAACCATGACTTCATTCGATATGACTGAGGATAAGGATTTAAATGTAAGAATCATATTCAGAAATGAAGGTACGGGCATGGCGGCAAGCAGCATGTATACGAATCCGAATTGGCAAAGTGATGGATTATCAGACAAATGGTCATTCGGTTTGATATCTTTCAATGGTAAGACAATATGAAAAAATATATATTTACATCTATTTTTATATTATTTTCATCATTCTTATATGCTGCTATACCATCTGTCTCCTTTACCTCTGATACCTTCCGCAGTCCTGCAAGGCTTATTGAGATGGAGGAGGAATCGAACTTCTCAATGAGCCTTGATGCGTCGTCTGCGGTGAATGGCATCATGTTCCTTGCAGATCCTGTTAACGCATTGAAGGATGGCATGAGCCATCTTGACGAGGCTATGCAGGGCCTGAGCGACGAATTCATAGCTTCCAACTATGAGAGCATCGCGGCAGCCTTTGATTTTGATAGAAACTTCCCAACAGCTGGGCATACAGATGCCGAGACGGCATACTTCGTAAGGGAGTATTTTGCTGATGGAGGTGGATTTGATGCCCTTCCCGATAATGACAAGGCCCTTGCCTTGGCGGCGCTCCTCTCTATCGATCCGGCATTGCTTCCCCACGGCTATCTTCCGAATGACTTTGACATCCTCATGGATTTCAGCTGGGGAGCGATAAAGGAGGGCTTTGGCCTGAAGTGGATCGTTGATCTTGGCTTCAATGGGGCAGACGATCTTCTGGACCAGTATAGCTACGGGTATGCGAACAAGTACTATGGTAATGAGCTGTATATCTCCGCCGGTGCCGATATAGGATATGCGGAGTATATCATAGAGGATAGGCTCTCCGTTGGATTCTCCTTGTCCCCAAGATTTTTCTTCGATACTTCCCTTACCAATGGAGATTATCTCTCTGCGCGCTTGAACGGGGACGTGATCGGGGCACTGGCATCCAACCGATATAACGCAGGCTTCGGCCTTGGATTCAATCTCGGCGTCATGTACCGTATGAATGAGGAGCTTGCCTTCATGGTCGATCTCAGGGATATTCCGGCTTTCCGTACATACTGGTACTTCACTGCTGAGGATATAATGAATGGCTTTAGGCTTCACTATGACAGGAACCTCTACCTGACACCTCCTGACCTGTCATTCTCTGTCCTTTACGATCTGGGGCCTTATCATCTTGGAGTCGAGCTGAGCGATGCCGTCTCACAGGTAGTCTGGGCCTGTTCCCTTGATAACTACATCTATGATCCCTGGATCATTCCTAAGCTGTACTTTGGCTATGATATCAATAAGGAGATGACGGTAAGTGCGAGGGTAGAGTATAGGAGCCTTCGGGTAGGTCTGGAATGGAATGATCTTGATATCGAGCTTTCATCTCGCCTCGACAGGCTTGCCTTTGGCTTCAAGGTTGGCTGCAGGATATGAGAATTTTTGGATGTTTTTAGACATTTTCCTGATTATGTTCCGGAGTTATCGAACAGAAATACAGTTTTTTGTTCGATAACTTGCTATTATGTGTTATCTATGATACTTTCCAACAAAGTTGATGGAAGTGTCTTTTTTCTTCCAACACAGTGTTTATTTACTTGACTTTACGGAGGTTGCATGAAGCGGCTTCATACATATATCTGCCTTTTCGTTCTTACTGTTTTCGCGGCTACTGTTTTCATATCCTGTCCGGCCTCTCCTCCGATGGATCCAATGGAGGAATATAATCCAAACGGGGCTCCCAATGCGCCAAAGAATGTAAAGGCGAGTAATGGTTATGAAGGAACGATTACTGTTTCCTGGGATCCTGTTGAGAATGCAACGAGTTATCAGGTATGGAGAATAGAGAATACGAAATATGGAACGATAGAGGATGATGGAGAGTCCCTATCCTCGATTTCGGATCTTCAGCAAAGAGGCTTTTCACTTGTGCAAAGCCTTTCTTCTGGAACGACTGAATATTCATTCAATCAATCAGGAAATAAGGGATATGTATTCTCTGTGATCGCTGTTCGCAACCCATCTGATGCAACCTCTTCTTCGGGCCTGCTGTATTCAGAGCCAAGCGAGTTCGTAGAGGGCGGAACACTTACATCCCGGAACAGCATAGATATCTCTGGAATAGCCAATGCGAATGAGGTAATGCTTTATTGGAGTGTTCCTAATATCTTTTCTATACTCGAGCAGGATAAATCCCTTTATGAATATGACTTCTCAATATTGTACAGGGATCCTACGCAATCCTCAGACTGGGAGACAGCTAAGTCTGATATCACGGATTTTTCGATCTCGCTTTCAACTGATGAGTATGCATTCGGAGTTGATTCTACTGTTTATTTCCGCATTGAGATGAATGTGTATGAAGGAGCAAAAGGGGAAAGCGCAGTAATAAATACTCCGTATAGCATTGATTATCCGGTTTTGACGGATTCAACGCTTAATCCTCAGCCGATAACTAGCGTAGCGACATCACATGGAACCCTTGCAGATGGAATTGAAGTGACATGGATTGCCCCAAGAAAGCCTGCCAATCTCACCGATGTTTCCAATGCCTTCAAGATCGAAAGATGCATATCCGGGACATCCGAGTGGTCTGTCATACTGCTTGGTGAAGATAATGAGTCGGCTGGCGTATCAGGAAATGGCACATCGTTTACGTGGGTTGATACATCGGTAGAGGCCAATACAAGATATCAGTATAGAATCACCAATGGCTACAAGAATGCTGATGGGGCAGTGATATATGAGGGGACCGATGATGGGGAGAAAGTAGTTTCGGATGCCGGCTGGAAGCTATGGGTTCCAGAGGATGTCAAATTCACGGTATCTGGACAATCTTCACAATCAGCATTCATAAAGATAGCTTGGAATTATAATCCCCCTGAGGCTGAAGAGGGCGTAAGCTGGAAAATCTCAATAAGCGATTGGGATCAGCTGACAGGGCAGACATCGTATTCATCAAGAGATGTGGCCGCAGGCAGCAATTCCGATGAATTCACCTTGGAAAACGCCGATGGCGATTATCATGAATACAGATTCACCCTTATCCAGGTATTCAATGGCGAAGAGGTCAATTCGTTCACCGTCGAAAATTCAGATTCCGGTACAGATGATTTTGTCTCTCTCGGAACGAAGATCGATACTGAATTCATAAAGGAAGGATCCCTGACTGCCACCACAGATTATCTTGGAGTCGTAAGGCTATCCTGGGAAATGAGTGAGAGTGCCTTACAGGATTCTGATGCTACATATTCATTCTCTGTTTCCATAGACAATGGAGCAAGCTCTGTTCTCAATGATGTAAAGGAAGATGGAAGCCGGCGATATGTGATGCTTGATACAGATAAGGAATCAAGCTACAGGATATCATGTACCAGAACATCATCAGAAATGGATCCATTGACTCAGAATCTTCCAGAGCAGGTTAATGGTAGCGTTCTGACAAAGCCGGAATCCTTCTCTGCAACCGATGGTGATTATGCTAATAAGATAGCGTTCAGCTGGGCGGGTAAGACATCGGAAAATATTGAATATGAGGTATATCAGAAGGGACTAGAGGAAGGCGATGATGCTTGGAAAAAGGTGTCGACTTCTACATCAAATTCTAGTGAGATACCATCAGCCGGTGATGATACCGATGGAACGGTCTATGACTTCAAGGTCCGTGCATATAATAAGGAGCAGATCAAGACAGATTCTGATGCATATATAGAATCAGATGTGGATCAGGGGAATGTATTTGGTATAGCAGGCATGAATCTTACGGCAACAATAGCTGAGAGCCCTGATACGATTACCTTGAGATGGAACCATGTGAATGGTACTGGACATTATCTCATTTACCGGTCCGATCCCAATTCAAAGGAGGGGTTCAGCAAGCTTGATGGTCAGATCAACGTTACATCAGGTATGAACGGTGAGCTTGACTTTGAAGATACGGCAATTGCTTCAATGACCCCTTCGGAAGCTAACCCTGAGCCATTATCTGCAACGTATTACTATAAGGTCCTTCCAGTAAAAGAAGGAACTACTGATACTGATGCAGAAGCAAATCTCCTTGCAAGCATAAAGGAAGCCGAAGGATCTCTTTTCGGTCCTCCTGCGAATATACAGGCAACAAAGGGCGGCTTAATCGATGCAATCAGGATTACATGGGATAATAACCCCCATGCGACTTCATATAATATCCAGCGATATACAAAAGAATCGGGTAATCTTGTCATTGATGGTTCCTTCGTGGAAAAGCAGGTTACAGGAACGACATTTACCGATGAATCATCAATCATAGGATCCAAGGATTATTACTATAGCGTTCAATCAATAAAGGGGAGTGATGAATCCCTTTATCAGAATGGCTTTAGAACGACTGAAAACATCTTCGGCGAATCCGAAGACGCAAATCTGGGATATTCTCTCGTTGCTCCGTCCTCACTGACTGCAGAGACTGTGGAATCAGGCGGTAAGTATCAGCCTTATGTCAGGCTGACCTGGCCAGCCGTAAAGGGTGCATCAAGATATATGCTTCACAATTCCATTGATGGAGGGACAGGCGTCGAGCTTGATATCACAGATGTCCATTCGGATGATGGCTGGGACATAAAGGACAGCAGTCAGCCAGGCTATCTTGGCTACAGCGATGGTATCTACACAT
>CASFZR010000011.1 GCA_949299185.1 uncultured Spirochaetales bacterium | reverse complement strand
CGCCTTTTCCACGCACGCTGTCAAGTGCCTTCCGACCCATTCCCGCGATCTTCCGACCGCCGCCTCAGGCACCGAGGCTGTATTCTCCACATTACCTCTTACCGTGTAAAGTACTTTTCGGAAAAAAACTTTCAAAATTTTCACATCTTTTCTTTATCTATTCTAAATACAAGAAATTAGTTTTTCTAATTACTGAAGTTGGTTGACCATGGCACCATGGAGGCCTATCATCATCAAGCCATGGAAAGCACTTATCTCCTTACATACAGGCCATGGAAGGCACTATTGCTGCTTTCTTTTCCGATGATACTCGGAAACCTGTTCCAGCAGCTCTATACGATGGCTGATTCCGCGATAGTCGGACGCTTCGTGTCCTCATCTGCCCTTGCCGCCGTCGGCGCATCATACGCACTGACAAATATCTTCATCTGCGTGGCCATCGGAGGCGGTGTCGGCGCCTCGGTCATCGTCAGCCGCCATTTCGGAGCCGGGGAATACGGCCAGATGAAGAAGGCGATATATACGGCACTGGTATCATTCCTTATCCTGAGCATCCTGCTAGGCATCACGGGACTGCTGCTCAGCCGTACGCTGATGGTGGCACTCAATACTCCACGAGATATCCTCTCGATGGCGACTGAATACCTGGGAATCTACTTCATCGGATTGCCGTTCCTCTTCATGTACAACGTGCTTTCCTCCATGTTCAACGCGCTCGGACGCTCACGCATCCCACTGCTGTTCCTCATATTCTCCTCTGCCATGAACGTGGTACTGGATCTCATCTTCGTGATCTCATTCGGCTTGGGAGTCGCGGGTGCGGCATGGGCTACGCTGATCGCACAGGGGATATCCGCACTGCTGTCATTCTGCGTCCTACGGCGGCATATCACGAGGCTTTCAGGGGAACGCACAGGCATATTCAGCACGACGATGCTGAAGGAGATGGTACGCATCGCCATTCCATCTATACTCCAGCAATCGACGGTCTCGATCGGTATGATGCTCGTGCAGTCGGTGGTAAACGGCTTCGGCACGGAGGCGCTTGCAGGATACTCTGCGGGGATGAGGATCGAATCGATCTGCTGCGTCTTCATGAACGGATACGGAACAGCACTGTCGGCATATGCGGCGCAGAACCTCGGAGCAGGAAACCCTGAGCGTGTCAGGAAGGGATACAGGGCGGCTAACATCCTGGTGGCCATCACCGCGCTGATGCTCCTTCTCGTGATAGAGAGCCTCAAGGAAGACCTCATAATGCTCTTCATGTCAGATGATGTGTCGAAGGCCGCGATGGAAACAGGCGTAGGCTATCTTGGATTCATCGGCTTCTTCTTCGCCCTCATAGGCTTCAAGATGGCCGTGGATGGGGTGCTGCGGGGCAGCGGCGACATGACCGCGTTCACCATCGCGAACCTGGTAAACCTCTCCATACGCGTGCTGGTAGCCGCTATCTGCGCCCCGCGCTTCGGCATCGCCTTCGTATGGTACGCAGTCCCAATAGGCTGGGCCACGAACTGGCTTATCTCATTCATCGAGTACAGCCGGGGACGCTGGGCAGCGAAAGGATAAGAGGCGCCATCAGGCGCCCCTGCCGCATCTCACTCAAAGAAGAGGTTATACACGTCGTCCTTCGTCTTGGACGAGAGCAGCATCCTCATAAACAGCTGCGAGGAACACGCCTTCGCTATCGAGGCGAGTATCTGGATATGCTCGGTGGGATTATCTGAAGGGGCAAGGACGAGGAAGAAGACGCGCGTGCCCTTCCCTTCTGGGTCACCGAACGGTACGGGAAGCCTTGATATGCCGATCAGGACGTAGGCCTTGTCCAGCCCATCCACCTTCGCGTGCGGAATGGCAATCCCATTCTCCATGGCAGTGGAGCCAAGCCTCTCGCGTGAAGCCACAAGATCCTCTATCTCCTTCTTCCTGTCCTCGGAGAGTCCCTTTGCCTCGGAGAAGAGTGAGACAAGCTCACCGATCACGCCATCACGGTCCATCGCAGAAAGAGGGACCTTGATCATATCCTTGCTGATAGCATCAAGAAGCGCCATATCAAACCTCCTCGAACTCTGCCCAGATGTCATCCTCGCCGCGCACCACGATAACAGGGCACGGGGATGTGCGGAGCATCCTGTCATTCTCACCTGTCAGCTCATCACGCCGGGAGCGGATGACATTCACGGAGCCAAGGATCAGGAGATCCACGTCATGGCTCTTCATGTAGTCAAGCACGGCATGATGTGGAGAACCCTCCACCGTTGCCGTGGTTATATCGAGATCCTTGCTTGCGGCAAGGCGCTCTGCATGCCTGAGGTGCCTCTTGGCATCCTTCTGCAGGTCGCTCAGGAACTCGGTGCGCTCCTGATCTATGAAGATCCTCGAACGCACAAGCTCGCCTATCGCCTTGGTATTGACGACATAGAGCGCGGAGAGCGATGCCCCCGTGGACTTGGCAAGCAATATGGCATACATCAGGGCGTTCATCGATCCCTCGCTGCCATCAAGATATACCAGCATGTGCCTGAACGGTACCTTCATCATCTTCCCTCCTTTCCTCTTTCCATCATATCCTTGACGGCCTTCATCAGCACGAAGTTCTCCCTTTCCGCCTCCTCTATGCGGGAGGTAAGGTACCTGACCGTCTCCATGCGATCCGGAATGACGAGCTTCTCAAGCGAGTTGACCTTCCTTATCGTCTTCTTCACTTCCCTGGAGAGCCTCATTATCGAGACCTTGAGCTCCGCCATCCTTCCCATCATGGATAGGGCATCACGGAAGCGGTCCACCGCCACCTCCGCAAGCATGCTCGTTCCCTCAGGGGAGAAGAACGGACCGGTACCTACGAACTCAGTGGAGACCGTCGGCAGCTCAACGCCCATGACGCGGCGAGAGCCAAGGGTTATCGAGGATGCGATGTTCACCGCTCCGGCAAGGTTGGCGACCTTGAGCCGACCCATGTGCATGATCGCATCCTCCAGCGCCTCATCGGCCTCCTTCAGCTCACGTTCGACGCGGTTCTGGTAGTCCACGGCCTGGTCGACGAGAGTCAGAAGCTCAGAGACGAGTATCGATCTCTTCTGATCCAGGAGGTCATAGCCTGTCCTGGCGAAGGAAAGCTCGTCCTTGATCTTCATGAGGTTGCTTCTCGTCGGTGCAATCGTCGTATTCACTTCTAGCCTCTGTAATGCGCCTCGATCTCCTCCTCGGTCAGCCTCTGCAGCTCCTCAGGAGGAAGTATGGAAAGCGTCTCCCATGCGATATCCAGCGTCTCCTCGATCGACCTATCCTCATCGAAGCCCTGGGAGACAAACCTCTTCTCAAAGGCCTCTCCGAACTCCATGTACTTATGGTCAAGCTCCGTAAGCTCCTCCTCTCCGATGACGGATGCGAGGTTCCTCACGTCCTGTACCTTCGAATAGGATGCGAAGAGCTGGTTCGAGAGATGGGGATGATCGTCGCGGGTCATGCCCTCTCCGATTCCGTCCTTCATCAGGCGTGAAAGCGATGAGAGTGCGTTGATAGGCGGATAGATGCCACGTCCGTGCATATCGCGATCGAATACGATCTGGCCCTCGGTGATGTATCCGGTGAGGTCAGGTATCGGGTGCGATATATCATCATTAGGCATCGTGAGTATCGGCAGCTGCGTGATAGAACCTGGCCGTCCGAGAAGCTTTCCGGACCTCTCATAGATCTCAGCAAGGCTCGAGTAGAGGTATCCAGGATAACCCTTCCTGGAAGGAATCTCGCCGCGCTGCGTGGATATCTCCCTCAATGACTCGCAGTAGTTCGTCATATCGGTCATGATCACAAGCACCTGCTTTCCCTTGTCGAAGGCAAGATGCTCGGCAAGCGTGAGGGCGGTCTTCGGGGTTATCGTCCTCTCGAGCGATGGATCATCGGCAAGGGAGAGGAACATGGCGACGTTATCCAGAACTCCCGTCTCCTCGAATGAGTCGATGAAGTACTTTGCCACATCGTACTTGACTCCCATGGCCGCGAAGACGATCGCGAAGTCGCTCTTACCGCCGCGTACCTTGGCCTGACGCACGATCTGGGCCGCCAGCTGGTTATGCTCCATGCCGTTGCCGCTGAAGATAGGAAGCTTCTGCCCCTGGATGAGCGTCATCATGCCATCGATGACGGAGACGCCTGTCTGGATGAAGTCCCTAGGATACTCGCGTGCCGTCGGATTCATCGGAACGCCGTTGACGTCGCGCTCATCGGATGATGCGGGAAGCGCGGCGCCGTCACGGCTCTTGCCAAGCCCGTTCATGACGCGTCCGAGCATCTTCTCAGATACCGCAAGCGTCAGAGGCTCACCGAGGAAGTGCATCCTCGTCCCGGGCATCGAGAGGCCATCGGTACCTTCGAAGCACTGCACGCAGACAGCCTCATCGGAGGTATCAAGGACCTGCCCGCTCCTGATAGAGCCATCCGGAGCCACGATCTCGACCAGCTCGCCGTATCCGACGGGATGGGTGTTCCTCATATATACAAGCGGGCCGTCTATCCTTGAGGCTCCTACGTATTCCCTTCCCCTCAGGAGCGCCTTGTCGGTCTCCTTCAGCAGCTTATCTTCACTGTTCATCATAGAGGCTCCCTAACTGCATCATCGATCTCTCAAGCTTCAGCTCGATCCTATCGATCTCTTCGACATTATCATTGGAGACGTTGAAGCGCATCCTCGCGATATCCTGCACGACCTGCAGGCGGCGTATCTTCACCAGCGGCACGCCCTTCGAGATCGCCTCTGCTCCAAGGTCATAGTAGCGGAGTATGATCGACAGCATCCTCACCTGCTTCTCGATAGAGCAGTACCTGTCGATCTCATCAAACGCATTCTGCTGCAGGAACGCGGTCTTGAAGAGCGAGCAGACCTCAAGGATGAAGTTCTGCGAATCAGGAAGGGCATCAGGACCGACGAGCTTGACGATCTGCTGCAGCCTCACCTCCTTCTGCAGAAGCTCCATGATACGGCGGCGGTTCTCGAACCACTTATCCTGGCTCTGGCCGTTCCACCAGTCCTTCACCTCATCGACATACTCGGAGTAGCTCTCAAGCCAGGATATCGCAGGATAGTGCCTGGCCGATGCGAGCGAGCGATCAAGACCCCAGAAGGCACGCACAAAGCGCTTTGTATGCTGGGTCACAGGCTCGGAGAAGTCACCTCCCGGAGGAGAGACCGCACCGATGACCGAGACAGAGCCCTCATGCCCAGAGAGCGTCTTCATATGGCCGGCCCTCTCATAGAACTGCGCTATGCGCGTCGGCAGATATGCGGGGAATCCCTCTTCCGCAGGCATCTCCTCCATGCGTCCAGAAAGCTCTCTCAGCGCCTCAGCCCAGCGCGACGTGCTATCTGCCATGATGGCCACGCTGTAGCCCATGTCGCGGTAGTACTCCGCCATCGTGATACCCGTATAGATCGAGGCCTCACGCGCGGATACCGGCATATTCGAGGTATTGGCGATGAGAATCGTCCTCTGCATCAGCGAAAGCCCGGTGCGCGGATCAATAAGATGTGGAAATTCCCTGAGTACATCCGTCATCTCGTTTCCACGCTCGCCGCAGCCGATGTACACGATTATGTCTGCATCGCACCACTGCGCGATCGAATGCTGCGTCATCGTCTTTCCCGTGCCGAAGCCTCCTGGGATGGCTACGGTGCCTCCCTTGGAGAGCGGGAACAGCGTATCTATGACGCGAAGTCCTGTCACCAGCGGCGTACCGAGATCCATATGGTCGGCAATCGGACGGGGGACGCGGATCGGCCAGTGCTGAAGCATCGTGACGATCTCGCTCCTGCCCTTCCCATCCTCGACGATCGCTATCTGATCGGTGACATGGTAATCCCCTTCAGCGGCCATGTTCACCACGGTCAGCTCCTCGGGGAACGTCGGCGGGATCATGATCCTATGCTCTACCCTCTCGGTCTCCTGCACCGTGCCGATTATCGAGCCACGCCCGACCTTATCCCCTACGGAGACGGAAGGAACGAAGTGCCAGAGCTTGTCATGATCGGTGGCCGTGGCGGATATGCCCTTGCCGATGAAGTCGCCGCTCTGTGTCCTCAGCTCCTCCAGCGGGCGCTGTATTCCATCATATATGTTTCCGATAAGACCTGGACCAAGCTCCGCTGAGAGGCTCATCCCGGATCCGTAGATGTTATCTCCGGGAGCTATCCCGGTAGCATCCTCATAGACCTGGATCGTGGCCTCATCGCCGTTGAGCTTGACGATCTCTCCGACGATTCCCAGCTCCGATACATGGACCAGTTCCATCATCTTCGCGTCGGTGATGCCCTTAGCCGTAAGGACCGGACCATTGACGCGCTTTACCCTACCTACTATTCTGCCTTGCATTTTCTTCCTGAATTATCCTCTTGATGTCCCTCTGGAAACGCCTTATGCGGACCGGAAGCTGATTGTTATACGAGACCTTGCCATCCAGCGATGATACCGAGACACCGCCCTCGGAGAGCCTTTCAGGATCCTCGGAGAGCGACACGGAAGCACCTGTGCGGCGCAACACCTCAGCCTCGGCATCCCTGAGCATATCAGGGGTGACAGGAGTCTTCTCCGAGAACGCGACCTTCGCCTCCTTGCGGTCTAGGCCGATGACGGCCTCGGCGATCCAGGAGATCAGCACGGACCTGAACTCCGGCTGGCTAGTCATCTGGTCAAGCCGGCGGCTGACCTCATCCATCACCTCAGCGTATGAGGAATCGAGGGATCTCAGCTCCGAGATACGGTCAAGGCTCTTCCTCGCGCTCTCCTTGCGGAGCCTTATCTGCTCAAGGCGGAGATCCAGTGATCTCTCCTCGGCCTCGACGCCCTTTCTGGCCCTCTCCTCCGCATCCGCGAGTATCGAGGCGGCATCGCCTGAGGCCTTTGACATGATCTCGTCGGCCTTCTTCCTCGCATCCGCGAGTATGCCATTGACGAGAGGATTGCCGCTGGTGTTCATATCGAGACTCCTATGGCTTGGTTGACCAGCTCCCTGAGGTCAGGGCCCCTCTTCCCGCTGCGGGCCGGGATCTCGACCACGAGCGGGAAGCTTTCAGAGAATAGGTACCTGTCAACCGTGTCCCTGATCAGATCGGCTGCGTCCTCGGTGATGATGATGACCCCATGGGCCTTGTCCTCCAAGGCCTTATCCCAGGCGCCCTTCGCCTCATCAGCGGTCGCGGCCACTATGCCGGAGACTCCCACAAGGGAGAATCCAAGCACGGTATCTTCGTCACCTATGACGAAATACTCCATGTCATACCTTTCCGAGGATCATCAGCGCGGTGATGAACCCGAATACGACAAGACCTTCTGCGAGAGCGATGAAGATAAGAGCGTTGGTAGCGATCTCCGGCTTCTCGGAAATGGCGCCCATGGCTGCCGAGCCGACGTTAGAGATGGCCATGCCAGCTCCGATGGCTCCGAATCCGAAAGCGAGTGCCGCTGCAAGGCACACCCATGCCACATCATGGTTTCCTCCCGCAACCTCCTCGGCCGCAGCGCTGAGCGTCGGAGTGAATGCGAACGCCGTAGCGGCAAGGATCACGAAGGTGAAAACGATGGAAAGACGGATCTTCCTCCTGAGTGCATATGCGGTCATAATGACCCTCCTATCAGTCGACCACGATCCTGCTCTTGAGCCCTACTGGCTCGAAAGCTATGCCGTGACCGGTAAAGTACTTGGTGAAGAACTCGTAGTAGTTCAGCCTCAGGGACTGTATCCCGGCGGAAAGCCCCTCAAGGACTATCACGAGAACGTTTCCTATGATGGCTATGAGGATATAGGCAATCGGATTGCCCGGCATCTCAGCCATCTGGTAGAACGCCGACATCAGCGATGCGTGCGCGATTCCCAGTCCTGCCACACGCATGAATGAGAGCGTGTTGGAAAGGAATCCGGAGAACAGCTCAAGCGCCTCAACGACGAAATCCATCACGGTATCGATGGCAACGCGTCCGACACTCTCCTTCGCCTTGCCCTGCTTCCTGCCGATCGCATATCCTATCGGACCTTTGACGATGATTGCAAGCAGGCATCCGAGAAGGACAGGCATGAACCACGGGGCGGACGGGAACTCCTTATAGCCGGAGCCGACGAAGCCGAACGCGAACCAGATGCCGATCGAATATACCACGCCGCCCACGAGCCCGTTCTTATCGAAGATAAGCTCGAAGTAACGCTTCTTACGGAAGAGGTTTATCCAGTTGAGGATGAGGCCGAGGTATATGATCACGATACCGAACTTTATGGTTATCGCGAGGATATCATAGACAGTCTGCACCAGGCCGCCCATCGGCTCCCCAGCGACCACCGCCTCATAGTTGAACCAGAGCGCGGGGAATATCGAGAGACCGAAGCATGATCCGAAGAGGAGACCACCGACCATCGATGCCGGCCCCAGATACAGAAGCAGGGAGCAGAGGTAGCGAGAGATGATGCCATCCTTCTTCAGAGGGTTCTTCTTGTATATCGCACTGCCGATGATGCCTACAAGAAGCAGTATCAGGCCCTGTCCGAGATCGGCGAACATCAGGGCGAACATGCAGATATAAGCTATGGCGGTGAACGGCGTCGGGTTGATCGAGCCATACTCCGGCGTGCTGTAGTTGTTCACCATGCGCTCGAACGGACGTAGCAGCTTCGGACTCGTCATCGATACGGGAACGGCATCGGGAGAGACCTGATCGGCCTCCGTCCACTCGATGATGCAGCGCCCATCCGTGGCATCATATATCGTCTTGGAGATGCCATCGGTATCATCGGCAGGCACCCAGCCAGAGAAGAGCGTGGTATTGCGCGTGTACGAGAAGTATGACTCGACATGCTCGCAAAGCTCATGGACACGTACGTTTATCCAGAGCGCCTTCAGATCCTCGCTCTTATCTCCGATCCGCTTACCGGCCTCCTCAGAGAGGCCCTTCAGCTCGCCCTCAAGGCTCTGGATCCTCGCCTCAGCCTCTCCGATGGCCTCCGCCATGGCACCCTTCTGCGCCTCGGTATCGGTGGACTCCGTCCAGCCGAACTTATCCATGACCTCCGTGACGCGGTTGCTGTCGCGACGGAGGGTAAGGGAGACAAACGGCTTCGAGGCGAAGAGGAACACCCCTCCGATGGCCTCGAGGCGTGCAAGGAGATCCTTTCCCTCCCCATGGGTTATCGTTCCGACGCGCAGATCGAGGTAATCATCATCCTTCTCCTTGGAATACCTGATGATCTCCCTATAGTAGTTCACCTTC
Organism: uncultured Spirochaetales bacterium; assembly: GCA_949299185.1. Taxonomy (GTDB): domain Bacteria; phylum Spirochaetota; class Spirochaetia; order Sphaerochaetales; family Sphaerochaetaceae; genus Ornithospirochaeta. Next base: position 54,023 of record CASFZR010000011.1, on the reverse strand, counting down.
TGGTTGATCTCCTTCTGCTGGGCCCTTATCGTCTCCAGCGACCCAGAGAGCCTGTCGAGCGAGCGACGGGACGATTCCATATCGAGATCGGGAAGGTTGTCTATTCCCACCTTCTCTATATCAGGAAGGGCAACCGAGCCCTCCTTCATCAGCGTCTCTATCCTGACACGCATGTCGGTAAGGGCAGCACGGGGGATCGTCGATGCATGTGCCGAGAGCTTCTGCATCTTCTCCTTGGGGAGAGTGTCGATATGGACGAACTCCATCACGCCCTTCTCAAGGAGGGCCTTGACCACCTTCTCCCTATCGCTGTCCATCACAACAGCGGTCAGCATACGCATCCTCTGCGTAAACATGTTCATATATCCAAAGCCTCCCTGATCTTCTCTTCGCTCCACTTATAGTTCTTGGCAGCCAGCACGGCCGATACCAGGCTGTCCTCCTGCTTATAGAGGAAGAAGTACGCCAGTACCGTGCCGATCGTGAACGGACTGCCGGAAAGGAGCTTCATATACTCCTTCTTCCTCGTCTGGGCAAGATATGACTCTATGTGGAATATCTGATCGGCGTTCTCCGAGAGCGTCGTCAGGTCATCGGTGGTACGGCGGATCGCCGCGATCTCCTCCATTATCTGCGGATAGAGCCTGCTGACAATCGAGCGCATCACGGCCATGGGATCATCGCTGTCCAGCGCACCTCTCCTCTCAGCCTCCTCAACGATGCGTCCCATGGGGATCATCACCGCCTTGAGCTGTGCAGGGGTCAGATGATGGTAATAGCTGTAGCGCGAGAGCATGAGTATGTTCTTGAGATCAACGTCAACGGTGTATATGGCCTCCGCGATCTTCCTGTCAGGACCTGCAAGCTGGGTGATGGCCGCTGCCAGATGGGAGAACCAGAGATGATCGAGGGCGATCTCAAGGGGGAAGAGCCCATCCTCAGTAAGGCTATCCAATGAGAAGCGTGCGAACACATCGTGGTATGGAGTACCGACGAAGGCCCTCAGCAGCTCCTGATAGCTCTGGGCGTTCATTATCCTGTCATAGTCGATGCGGTGTACGATCACGGCACGGCAGACATATGCCGAACGGAACGAGATGTGATGATGGCGGACGACCTCCGAATACCAGAGCCTGAGCGCGTTCTTGAGATTATCCATCTCGGCCTTCTCAAGAAGGACGGTCAGGAACCCTGAGGGACGGTCAGGAAGATACGACGCGATCTCACGATAGGTCGCGATCTCCTCCTCTACCATCGACAGCTCTGCCTGCTGCATGTCACCGGTGGACCTGTATACCTCCGCGATATGGGCAAAGCGCGTGCCATCTAGCTTCGCGACCGCCTCCACGAGCGTCGGCGCCTTTATCATCTCATCGATAAGATGCGAGTCATGCATAACGCCTATACGCGCGCGAAGCTTCGCATTCACGAATGAATAATCAGAAACCCTGCTCATCTATTCTCCGACGGTAAGTATGCGGTCAAGTATCCTCTTCACCGCCCTTTCCTTAGCCTCCGCGTCCATCGCGTGTTCCTCGGATTCGCTCCGGTGCCTTTCCTCCTCATACTGGGAAAGCTCATCCTGCAGCTGCGACTCTGCCGCCTGCAGTTCCGCCCGGGCCTTATCCTTCACGGCATCGATGGAGGTAGAGACGAGCCTAGCAGCCTTCTCATGCGCATCATCTACGATCTTCTTCGCTTCCTGACGCGCGTCATCGATGATCTTCTCTGCCTGATCCTCCACATCGAGGATCTCGTCAATCACTCCGCTCTGCATCCTGTAGCTCCGTCACCGATTCATTAGCACCTTCCTATGATTCTGTCAAGGAAGGCCTTGTTCCACAACTGTGTAATATATTTTGTAATTCACTATTACATAATGATATATACCTGACAATTCCCACTGGTCCCGATCAATGGACGGCAAGAGGCGTGCAAGAGCGCGCCACACCTTCAGCGATTGTTTGACATGCCATGCCTATTGTGTTACTCTCCGTAAGGATTTCGGGCAATAGCGCAGGGGTTAGCGTACAAGTCTGGGGGACTTGGGGTCGGCGGTTCAAATCCGCCTTGCCCGACTCAAGATGCATCTGGAAATAGAGGATCTAAGGATAACGATTGAAGGGGAAGAGGCCGCGAGGTCCTCTTCCTTTTCCGTTCCAGAGGGTTCGATAACGGCGCTTATCGGAGAATCCGGGGGCGGCAAGAGCCTCACGGCAAAGGCGATAGCAGGCCTCATGCCACGCCGTGCCAAGGCCGAAGGCCATATCCTCCTCGATGGTCAGGACCTCCTTGCGATGAGCGAAAGGGAGAGGGACGGGCTAAGGGGAAAAGGCATCGCCTACGTCTTCCAGGACGCGGCAGCATCCCTTAATCCCGTATACACCATCAGCAGGCAGCTCTCACGCATCACCAAGAAGAAGGACAACAGCGCTGCGCTGCGTTCATTCGGCCTTGAAGGAAGCGGGGGGAAGTATCCGTTCGAGCTATCCGGAGGGATGCAGATGAGAGCAGAGCTGATGCTCGCCTCCTCTCTCTCCCCCTCACTTCTCATAGCCGATGAGATAACGGCAGCGCTCGACAACGCCTCGGCGCTATCCATACTCACGCTGCTCAGGAGAGGCAAGCCCCATGATGGCTCGATCCTCCTCATCACCCATGATATAAGGCGGGCCGCCGCGATAGCAGACAGGATCGTCGTCATGCATGCGGGCGTCACCGTAGAGGAAGGAGACAGGGATGAGGTCCTCCTCCACCCCATGCATCCATATACCGAGGCGCTTCTCCGCTGCAGCAGGCTCGAGAGGACAGCGGAAGGAGAGCTATGGGCGATACCGGGGACGATGCCGCTTCCCGGAGAGAGGATCGAGGGCTGCACGTTCCGTACGCGCTGTCCTTCCTCCTGCCAAGATACTCCATCATGGCAGGGCACAAGCCATCACAGGGCCAGATGCAGCCATCCACTCCATGTGCTATCCTAAGGCAAGGAGAGAAGAATGACGATCATAATCACAGGAAGCCCTAGGAAGGGCAGGTATTCAGACAGGATCGCAGAGGCATATCATGAGATATCAGGCGGAGAGCTTATCTATGCACGTGATGTAAACGCCGCCCCATGCAAGGGCTGCGGCTACTGCAGGGGCAAGGGAAACGGACGCTGCATCCAGAACGATGATATGCAGCCCATCATCGAGAAGGTAAGGAAAGCCGATACCCTCGTACTGGTCTCCCCCATCTACTGGTGGCAGGTTACGGGAACGATCAAGAACGTCATCGACAGGCTCTACGCGCTGGATGTCGATGGCTTCAAGGGCAAGAGGCTGGTTGTCATAATGAATGGCGGCTCAGAACCCGACGACAAGGAGTATGAGCTTCTCGAAGGCCAGTTCAAGGAGATGGCTGACTACATCGGCATGAGCTACATGTTCCTCGGCGTAGGCACCCCGGAAGGCCAGGAAGAGGAGTTCCAGAGGAAGCTTGAAGGCGTGAGAGAGCTAGCGAGGAAGAACGGCTGAGAAGATACAGGCTGTACTCTAAGTCAACCAATGTTACAGCCTGTCATTATCGATGTGCTTCCTAAGCTCATCAGGACCAGCAAGCTCAAACGGCTGGTCCTTCTCATTCCTTAGGAACATGATCATATACAGAGGAATAGAAAGGATACCAGATTTCTCTCCTATATTATTCCTGGAGAGCCTTATCGCCTGATCAACACCATATCTATCCGAAGCCATCAGCGTGTTCAAGGACTTCGATTTCTTGTTCTCCCCGCTCTTGACCTCTACAATGCACGGGCGATCTCTATATACGATGACGAAATCTATCTCCAGGGAATCCGAAGGGGAGAAGTAAAAGAGAGGAAAGCCCATGGATCGTAAGCTCTGGGCCATCACGTTCTCATAGAAGGCCCCCTTGAAAAGCCCCAGATCCCCGTTGAATAGCCGGTATGCGGTCCCATCCTCATACATAGACACGAGAAGCCCTGTATCATTCATATAGACCTTGAACTCGCTATCGATGGCAAATCCTGAAAGAGGAAGCTGAGGCGAAGAGAGATTATGGCAGAATGATACGATTCCTGCATCCTTGAGCCAGAGAAGCGCTCCGCCATAGCTTCTAGCCCTGGCGCCTTTCTCTATGCCGGAATACTGGAACTTCTTATGGTCCTTTGCAAGCTGTGACGTGATCGAATCGAATGTCCTCAGGATCTTCGCCTTCTCCGGTTCCTCCGCGTATTTGACCACATCACGCTTGTAGCCCTCTATGATATCCCTCTGCACGGCAAGCGCGACGGAGTAATCTCGACTCGCCGCATAAGCAGCGACAACCGCAGGCATTCCGCCTATCATCATATAGGCCGTGAAATAGGATAGCATCTCCGTATGTATGAAGCTTTCAACGCTCCGCCTTCTCTCAAAGCAATCACGAAGATGCCCTATGATATCCTCGCTTATCCCCATGGCCCAAAGGAATTCCTCGAAATCAAGAGGCTGCAGATCCATGCCTTGCACATATCCCACAGGGAAGGATCTCTCCTTTGCATGATTTATGCCTAACAGCGATCCGGATGCAATGACATCGAAGCGAGGATCCCGGGCAAGGAACTTCAGCGCAGTACGCCCATTGGGACAATGCTGTATCTCATCAAGGAATATCAGGGTGCTTCCCTCTTCAAACCGCCTGTCAGGGAATGCAACTGAAAGGGATGTGAGGATAGAAGAAGGATCCAGATCTCCGTCGAATATCGAGATAAGCTCAGGACGTTCAAGGAAATTAAGCTCGTATAGGACCTTGTAACGGCTTCTTGAGAATTCCCGCACAGCCGTGGTCTTTCCTACCTGCCTTGCTCCATCAATCAGCAGAGGCAGATGGTCGGGATTCGCCTTCCATTCAGCAAGTCTATCCAGGATCTTCCTTCTAAGCATAAGGCTCATGATACTACCGCAAAGGCTGACAAGCAACCTTCTATGCACGTTTTACCGAGGAATATTCCCTCTTCTTGCACATTTTACCGACGAAAGTTCTTGTATGATGCACATTTTACCGACGAAAGATCATTGATTCCTGCACATTTTACCGACGAAAGTGCGGAAAAAGGCCGCTGCGTGATACAGCGGCCAAACAGAGAAATAACCTATATCATCAGACAGCGCTCTCAGCGAACTTCCTTATCTGGGAAGCATTGGAGATAACCGTCGCGACTCCATCGGTGAAGGAGACAAGGGTCGGCGCCTGAACCACGTTGTACTTCCTGCACAGCTCCATGTTCTCCTCGGCATCTATGACACGATACCTCATGCCGGCCTTATCGAGGGCAGCCTTGGCGATGCGGCAGTTCGGGCAGGTCTTCGTGGTGAAGAGAAGCATCTCATCGCCATTTCCCTCCGCCGCGAAGCACTCCTCTTCCCTCTTCGCCGTCACGTTTATAGGACCGCGATGGGTAAGGTTGGAATGAGGGACATCATACGTCCTGCGCTCCTTGAACTCCTCGGCCTTGCCGACGTTCCAGTTCTGCACGGGCCTGTAGTAGCCGGTGATCCTGGAATAGACCTCGGTCGGCTTGCCGCAGTGCGGGCACTTATATACCTCTCCCGCGATATACCCATGCTCAGAGCAGACGGAGTAAGTCGGGCTGAGGGTGTAGTACGGAAGCTCATAGTTCTCAGCGATCGTCCTCACGAGCTTGGCCGCGCTCCTCCAGTCAGGCATCTTCTCACCGAGGAAGGCATGGAAGACCGTACCTGATGTGTAGAGGGTCTGCAGCCTGTCCTGCACGTCGAGCGCCGAGAAGATATCATCGGTGTAGCCGACAGGAAGATGCGAGGAGTTGGTGTAGTACGGCGCGTTCTCATCGGATGAGGCCGTGATGATATCAGGGAACTGCTCCACATCATGCTTGGCAAGGCGGTATGAGGTGGACTCTGCAGGAGTGGCCTCAAGGTTGTAGAGATCGCCATACTCCTCCTGATAATCGGAGAGCCTCTCCCTCATGTGGTTGAGAACCTCCACGGCGAAGTCCTGGGCCCTCTTGTCACCGAGGTTCACGCCGAGCCAGGAAGCGTTGAGGCAGGCCTCGTTCATGCCGACAAGCCCTATCGTCGAGAAGTGGTTTTCGAAGGTTCCGAGATACCTCTTGGTGTAAGGATAGAGCCCTTCGTCAAGAAGCCTCGTGATAACCGTCCTCTTGATCTTCAGCGAACGCGCGGAGAGATCCATGATCCTGTCCAGGCGGCGGTAGAAGTCATCCTTATCCTTAGCCTGATACGCGATACGCGGGAGGTTGACGGTCACGACGCCCACCGATCCCGTACTCTCGCCTGAGCCGAAGAATCCACCGGACTTCTTCCTCAGCTCCCTCAGGTCGAGGCGGAGGCGGCAGCACATCGAGCGCACGTCGCTAGGATTCATGTCGGAGTTGATGTAGTTGGAGAAGTAAGGCGTGCCATACTTCGCGGTCATCTCGAAGAGCAGCCTGTTGTTCTCGGTCTCGGACCAGTCGAAATCCCTAGTGATCGAGTACGTCGGGATAGGATACTGGAATCCCCTGCCCTCCGCGTCTCCCTCGATCATGATCTCGATGAAGGCCTTGTTGACCATGTCCATCTCCCTCTGGCACTCACCATAGGTGAAGTCCTGATCCTTGCCGCCGATGATGGCCGGAACGTTCTCAAGGTCCTTCGGGCATACCCAGTCAAGTGTGATGTTCGAGAACGGAGCCTGTGTTCCCCAGCGGGACGGGGTATTGACGCCGTAGATGAAGGACTCGATGCACTTCTTCACCTCATCATATGTGAGGTTGTCCTTCTTCACGAACGGCGCGAGATAGGTATCGAAGGAGGAGAAGGCCTGAGCGCCTGCCCACTCGTTCTGCAGGATGCCAAGGAAGTTGACCATCTGGTTGCAGAGCGTCGCGAGGTGCGATGCCGGGGATGACGTGATCTTTCCCGGGATACCGCCAAGGCCCTCCTGGATCAGCTGCTTGAGCGACCAGCCTGCGCAGTAGCCTGTGAGCATAGAAAGGTCATGAATGTGGATATCGCAGTTGCGATGCGCCTGCGCGATCTCCTCATCGTATATCTCGGAAAGCCAGTAGTTGGCCGTGATGGCGCCGCTATTGGAAAGGATGAGGCCTCCGACGGAATAGGTAACGGTACTGTTCTCCTTGACCCTCCAGTCATTGAGGTGGAGATAGTTGTCCACGACTCCCTTGTAATCGAGGATGGTGGACTTCATGTTCCTCATCTTCTCGCGCTGCTTGCGATAGAGGATATAGCTCTTGGCGACATCGCCATAGCCAGCCTCGCCGAGTACCTTCTCGACGCTGTCCTGGATATCCTCGACAGCCACCTTTCCGTCCTTGACCTTCTCCGCGAAGTCAGCGGTGACCTTGAGGGCTATGAAGTCTATTACGTTATCATCGTATGGCTTCTGGATAGAGTCAAAAGCCTTCTTTATGGCGGCCGATATCTTCGACAGATCGAAGGCTACGACCTGGCCATCCCTTTTCGTGACCTTGTACATTGATTGCTCCTATTTCCAGTGAACTGTAGCACAGGAGCGAAGAGGTTGCAATAGCAAAAACGCAACAGAAAGTGTTATATAACTTTAATTACACCAGATATAGTGGTACTACCTATCTCGAAGTGATACATTTCCTATAGTCTTCCTTAGTATCTTGATATACCTCTCCATGTCTTCCGGGGAGGGAGGGGTAAGGTTTTCTCCGATGATATCTCCCGAATCAGAAAAGGTTTGCAGATAGTATTCTTCAGCGCCCGCGCACATCTCGGATATTTCCTCGAAATCTTTTTCATCATGCAGCTCATGCACCACCGTAGTGCGGAACTCATAGGGCACGTGGCCGGAGAGAAGATATGAAATGCTTTCCTTTATCGGACCGGTATCGAAGTCCTCGATGCCCACCGTCATGCCATACTTCGAAAGGCTGTTCTTCACATCCATCGCGACATGATCCACAAGCCCCTTCTCCACCGCCTCTGCCATCACGCGTGGCCTGTATCCATTGGTATCGAGCTTCACTGCATAGCCAAGCTCCTTCAGCGATGAGAGGAACGGCAGCAGGTCGCTATGTATCGTAGGTTCGCCGCCCGTGACCACTACGCCATCAAGCATCCCCTTGCGCTTCTCAAGGTAGGAGAATATCTCATCGGGATCCACCACAGGCTCCGTGTCAGGATGAAGCACCAGCGCAGCGTTCTGGCAGAACGGACAGCGGAAGTTGCACGCGCCTGTGAAGAGGATAGCCGCCACGCGGCCGGGGAAATCAACAAGGGTAAGCTTCTGGAAGCCATGTATCTGCATATGCTGAGTCTAAACCCAACGGCACCTCTGCCTCAATGCGTAACCTTTCCCCTCCCCCTGTGTTATATGCATTGATAGCCCGCTTATAAACTTTCGGAAGATCTTACGATCCTCAACAAATGGCTATCGCAGGGCCATGCAGACGCATGGCCCTTTGTCATACCTCGCTCCTCACCCATTCAAGCGCCTTGTTCAGCCGCGCATCATTACCGCTCATGAAATCCTCGTAGCTGAAGGCGACGGAGGTATCATCAGGTACGATACCATCTCCTTCACGCATGATGCCATCATACGGACGCACCTGATTGAAAGGAGTCATCACGAGGGAGATATAAGGCTCGACGAAGAACGTACCGGAACCAAGAAGCACATCGGAGATACCGAGCCAAGGCCCCTGAGCCCCCATCGTCGTATCCCCGAAGATCCGTACGTTCCCACCATGATCATCACGGAAAGCCATGAAGAAGAGCGTGGAGAACTCGGCACATGACGCGCTGCGCTTGTTCACGAGGACGGCTATAGGCCTGTCAAAGTCGGCAGAGGCATCTGACTTTACGTAGAAGTCCTGCCAGGAACCATAGGAAAGCCTATTACCGGTCTTCTTCCCCCTCGTCTCCGCGATCTTAACCCTATCTTCCGCAAAGTTGCGCCATAATAGGTCAAGATCAGTAACCTGCCCTCCTCCGTTTCCTCGAAGGTCTATGACAACGCCATTGATTCCCTCAGGATCATAGATCGCATCGAGAAACAGATTGATAAGCGTCATGGCATTGACTGCATCCCTGTTCCCCTCTGACGCCAGCGAGGACAAAGCACTGATCATGAAGCTAGAGAGCGAGAAATAGAGAATCCCATCCTCCGTGCGGCCGAGGAACACCGTGAACTCAGAGAAATCATTTCCCATGATGGAATAGCCTGCAGGAGCAACAAGGTACCCAGCCTCCGTAAAATAACGTCCCAGCCTCACATCTCCGGCGCTCACCGGCCCATACGGTCTGTATGAAGGAGAACCAGAAGGCGCTGAGACCCCGAAGCAATCAGTGACGATACCATAGGCATATTCATTGTGGACAGCAGACTTCATATAGGCATCGTACTTTTCCTTGTTTCCAAGGATTATGCTGTCATAGGCCTCCTCATAGCTAAGCCCAGCGCTCATATATGCCCTGAATGACGATGGAGCGATCGACACATCGCGATCAGGAAGGGACATCTTCATCGTATAATGGCCATCACTGAGCGGCCTGACGATACTGCAGAAATCCCTTATGACCTGATCCTGAACCGCAAGAGAAGAGCCCTCTATGGCACCGTATGCCTCAAACCGCGGCATGTACTCATCATATACCTCATCCCACTCTGATCCCGGAGAATCGAGATCCCAGAAGAGATAGTTGGTATTCATCTTGTACCACCACGCATCGAAGAGCCCTGCATAGGTGGTTATATCCTCAAGGGCAGCCTCCCTCGTGATATCCCCCCTGCAGCCAAGGAGGCAAAGGACGATGGATAAAACGATAAGGATCCTTCTCATGCATCACCTCCAAGCCTGAATGAATAGCCAACAGCAACGGAGAACGTATCGATATACCTCTTTATCCTGTTCTCCTGATAATTCCTGTCTAGCTCGGTAAGGGAATACCTATAACGCAGAGCAAGATACAGCTCACCATCATCAACGACGCTGAAGCCTACACCGGCCTCCGCAAGAAGCCCAGCATCGAAGAGATTATCAGCAGCAGGATCAAGCTCTCCGAAGCCATGCATGTTCCCGATGTTGATTCCGTACACATAGCCAGATTCCTCAGAAAGGAATCTCACTCCGAGGTAACCACCGGCTCCCACGAAGCCTCTGGCGAAATCATTTCCGAATGAGAAGCGAAGCGAAAGAGGAACAAGGAAGAAATGCTCGGTATTCCTCAGATCGAACATGTGGTTACCGGCAACAGATCTCTCATAACCATAGGCACGCCCCTCATATGAGATCCCGGTAGCTACGCTCAGCCAGTCATAGATATGATACTCTGCGGGAACCGATACGCTGAACGCATGACCTGGAGAGTATCTCTCAAAATCGCTGATACCTCCTCTCTGGTCATAAAGACCAAGGGTATAGCCAGCCTCAATGCCCACACCCCACGAACCTGCATAAAGAAGCGATACCATAAGCATCGCAAGAATCCAAACAAGAATGGCCGCATCCGCACAAGCTAAGATCACGGCCCGTCTATAAACTTTCGGAAGATCAGGACTAACCTTGATCCTCGTTCAGGCATCATCTGCCTGGGTCATATCACACCCATATCACCCAGCCACCTGATGCATGGGCCCAGCCGAAAGAAGCTGAGCCCATAACTTATCTTACGCCGTACGCCCAGGAAGTATCCCCCGATGCGTTCCGGTTATGCTCGCCGTCCTCTTGTACCCGTTGCCCTTCTCGAACAGCTCCAGGCACTCCCGCTTCTTCTCGCTAGGGATCCTAGGCCTTCCTACGGATTTCTCATCCATATCAAGCCTCCCTATCGAGATGGGCCCTGCATAGGCAAGGCCCAACAACATTCCTCGATTTAGCTGAAAGTCGGGAAAGGATGAGAAAGCTCTACCGTATCAGTCGAGAGCGCAACAACCTTATCAGTAGGAGCCGTGGTAAGTGTTGCATCCCTAAGCTCCGGCTTAACATCAGCACTCATCGTCGCAACAACACCGTCCGTATACTTAATCGTAAGCTCATTAGGAGACGAAGTCGCAACAACGGTTGCTACGGCATTTGAAGAATTATTCTTCGTAATCTTCAGGGAATGAGTCGAATCTGCATTAGAGAACTCTCCAGAAACATTAATCGTTATTTCCTTAGCGAAAGCCGTTTCTGCAGTTGTACCTGTTGTATATGCATTAAACGTTCCCTTAATGCTGAATGTCTTAGCATCAAACGACTGAGAGGCATCAGCAGTTCCAGAACCAGCAAACGTAATCTCCAAAGTATCATTCGCATCAAGCTTCAGATTTGCTGTACTTCCAACAAAGGCTGTCTCACTTGCTGGAGTAAGAGTAAACTTTGCAGATCCCCCGGTAGCCGGAGAGTACTCCGTTGTCCATGTACCAGTAGCAAATCCATCATCAATCCAGGTTGTCAGAACGTCAGCAACAGCCTCAGCGGTGAGAAGATTGACATAACCCTTTGCTGCCTTCTGGGCGGCCTGCGACTTAGTAGCAACATAATTCTTGTATGAGTAGCCACCATATGAGAGTGAAATAGTATCAAAAGCAACAGCAGAATCAGCTGCGACATTATCAACAATTACGCTCACAGCCTCACTATCGGCACCAATCGCAACACTGACAGAAGAGCTATCAGGGAGCTTATAAGATGTGATCTTAGAGGTATCAACAGTGTCAGTTGCATAAGTAACGACAAGAGCAGTATTGCCGAACCAGCCATCAAGCTCGACCTTTACAGGTACAATTGAGTTGGATGAATCGTAGGTATAGCCCTCATACGTATAGGTGAAGGAGTTAAGAGCAAAAGTCTTATCAGCAGTCTCACCTACCTGCATACCATTGATAACAAGAGTCTCGGTCTGAGCAGGATATGTTGTTCCCTCTGCCGCAGCAATCTGATGCGAAATGGTTGCAGTCATTGGAGCAGAAGCAGATACCTCAAGGGTATACCCGGTGTTTCCAACCATATCCTTTGCGGTTGTACCAGCACCAAGCATAGCACCAATTCTTGCATTCAAATTGCCAGCAGCAGGAGTAACATTCTCAAAAGACCCGTTCATCACCATATCGATGACATCTTTGGTCATTCCACTGGTAACAGCACCCGTCTGCTCCTCATCTCCTGAAGGAGTAGTCGTGTTGTCACAAGCCGCGAATCCGAAGAGTACAGCAATTGCGAGCAACGCAATCATGATTGCCGCGAATCCGAAGAGTACAGCAATTGCGAGCAACGCAATCATGATTTTCTTCATAGTAAAAAATCCTCCGAAATTTTATGCTGTCATTAGCCTACCCCCCCCCGTAGCAGATTGTCAAGAGGTTTTTTATGCTTTTGATGATTTTGTTCTTTTGCTATTAATGATTATTATTTCTGTTGGATATAAGCAATTATAAGAATTTATCAGACATGATGTAACGAATTTACGCGTAAGGTGTTATGTTTTGATTTATGGTGGATTACCCTTATGTCAGGCAATCCACCGGACTTGTCAGAGAACCTTGTATGCAGCTTCGATCACAGGGCTGATGGCCATGAGGTCTTCCATCGGAAGCTCCCTGCCATCGTAGATGACCGATGCATTGCCGCTGGCTGCATCGAAGAGAACGGATATGGAGGAGTCTCCGATATCCCTACCACCCGTCTCAAGGTCGTAGGTATCGATGATGATATGGATAACGCCTGATGCGTCGGCATAGATAAGAGCGGTGATCCTGCCATCAAGCTCATACTCCACGATCTCACCCCAGGAAGAATACATCACCTTATAATCCTCTCCCTTGATATCGAACCAGGAGAATCCCCTATCCTTCATAGGCGCGACGTAGAGCCTTCCAGAGTAATCCTCCACCTCTATCCTGCGATAAAGATCATTGCTCCTATAAAACACGGCAGCATCCGCAGGCAATACGCCATCACTGACCATGGCATCAACGTAATCAAGATAGAATGGCTCATCCCAGGCAGGCCTCATAGAGGCAATCGATGCCGAGAATCCTTCCGAAGTGCTATCCGAGTCCTGTGCGACAAGGGCGGAAACGAACGCCCTTCCTACCTCATATGCCTCCATGCCATCCTTGGAAACAGCAGAGAGCGAGGAAACAGCAACAACTACCACCAATAATGTTATAAGCAATCTTCTCATGGCTTATCATACCATGGAAATGCTATTTACCAAGGAGCCAGTCAAGCACATTTACCTGCCGTATGCCATCATGATTTACCACAGGGCCGTAATCCATGGTAAGGAGAAACTTCGGATTATGAACCTTTATCGAAAGGAGCGGCCTGAGTTCCCTTGCAAGGATGCTTCCATCCGCGTCCTTCAGACTATATGCTACCTGATTATAGCTGGCAGAATGATCCAAGAATTCTAAATCTCTTTCAAAGACTTATAAGACGATTGGACTAATCAGCATCGATATCAATCATTGCGTTTAAAGCACAGGATACCTAGAGCGCAGATACTTCACCACATCCTGTTTCTGTGCAATAATACCTTAACATGCCCAGGTGGTGAAATCGGTAGACACAAAGGACTTAAAATCCTTTGGCCTTTGGCCGTACGGGTTCAAGTCCCGTCCTGGGCAATCATCCAGCCTGATTGTGATGATATTCATCGTTGACCACAGTCAACCTAAAAGGTAAAGATCAAACTAGCCATTTACACCTTTTGGTGCTATAGTACCTGCAGGTGCCGAAAGCACGGCAAGCGGTTGTCCCTCCCCGGGAGGGTTGCTGCAATCCTCCCATCGTTCATGATCGCCCATTCTCAGGGCTAAGTGAGGAGAAGGAGGTGCGCGATGACTGACTACGAGATTCTCATGGTTGTGTTGACGATCATCGGAATAGTAATAGCCGCATTGAAAAGCAATGACCGCTAAGCCCTAGGAAAAGCTTATTAGCGGTCCTCGCTTATAAAAGATTCCATGGGACGCCGCTTGCTACGGCACCCTTCGTATATATTATCACCACATCCTGAGCATTAGTCAATTTGTATCAGAGATACTCCACCATGCCTTCGGACGCCCTGATGCCAGAGGCCCATGCGCCTGTTATGCCACGGCTGGTACCCGCGCCGTCTCCAGCGAAGAAAACGCTCTCCACGACCTGGAAATGCTCATCCTTGTACTCCGGCTTGTTAGCGTAGAGCTTGATCTCAGGATAGTACATGATCGTCGATGGATGAAGGATGCCAGGGATTATCGTATCGAGCTTCTTCATGCCGGACCAGATATACCTGAGGATCTTCGAAGGCATCGCCAGCGAGATATCAGAGGGACAGCAGTCCTTCAGCGAGGGCTGGAAGTCATAGAGGTCATCATTGAAGGTAGAGACCTTGGAGCGCTTACCCATGCGGAAGTCCCCCACCCTCTGCATCAGAGGCTTGCCGCCGCCCATCAGGGCAGCCATCACGCCGAGATGCTCTGCGAACTCCTGACCGGAGGCAAGAGGCTCGGTGAAGCGTACCGTCTTGAGGATGGCGAAGTTCACAAGCCCGTTGTTTCTGGACTCGTCAGCCGCGTATGCATGGCCGTTGACGCTGTACCACACATCGCCGCGCGCAGTTACGTACTTCTCCTTCACGACATGGGCGTTGCCGCTGTTGGTGCAGAAAGTACGGACCTTCTCAGGGAAGTAGAACTTAGGATCGTAGTAGTCACGGACTATAGGATAATGCTCGATCCTCGTCTCCACGCGGATACCCACATCGAGGATGTTATCCATATACCTCACGCCAAGCTGCTGCATCACGTCCTGCAGGAAATGGAAGCCATGGCGTCCTGGTGCTATGAGGATCGTCTTGTATCCGATCTCACGAAGATCCGTGGTGATAAAGCGCTGCTCGTTGTTGATAGAGAGCATCTCCTCCTTCAGGGAGATATCCACGCCCTTATCACGAAGCTCCGTCATCAGGCGCTGTATCAGGCGCAGTCCGCCATCGGTGCCGAGGTGCGTCTGCTGGATCTCCAGAAGGGAGCATCCGAGCTTCTCTGCCCTTGACTGATACGTCGAGATATTGGACTTCGGGAGGATATCGGGCTTAAGGAAGGCCTTTACCTCCTCCAGATACCTGTCGGCGACATCCTCGCTCCAGTACTCGAACGGGAAGCCGATAGGATACGTGAAGTTCATCTTGCAGTCGTTCCTCATGCCTCCGGTTGATACCGGTGCCTTATCGATCATGAGGATGGAGATATCCTTCTTCTTCTCAAGCAGGGAAAACGCCGCTCCCATGCCAGCAGGGCCCGTTCCTACGATGACTACGTCGTATCTGTCCATTAAGTCCTCCCTGCTGATTATGAAGAAATGTAGCGATTGATGCAAATACTTTCTCGCTCTGTTATCATCAGGGCGGAGAAAATGATGGAAATAAGGGATGCAGAAGCCTCGGACATGGTCCAGATTGCCTCGATATACTCATACTACGTAAGGGAAACCCCGATCTCCTTCGAGGAGGAGGCCCCCTCTGCAGAGGCGATGGAACGCCGCTGGCTGGGGATATCGGAGGAATATCCATACCTAGTCGCCACAGACGGGGATAGGATACTCGGATACGCGTACGCGCACCGCTTCCATGAGAGGGCCGCATACAGGCGCAGCGCCGAGGTCACCATCTATCTCGACAGGAAAGAGAAGGGACAGGGCATAGGACGGAGCCTCTACCAGGAGCTTGAGAGACGCCTTGGAGGAACCGGCGTCCACAACCTCTATGCGCTCGTGACCTACCCCGGATTCGGCAGCGTGGAGTTCCACAAGAAGATGGGATATGCGATCGCAGGCATCCTCACGGACTGCGGGGAGAAGCTCGGCAGGCTCTGGTCCGTGGCATACATGGAGAAGCGCATATGACGATCGACAGCCATTTCCACGCGCTATCCATGGCGAGGAAGGGAATCACGGGACTTCACGATGACCTTATAGGAATCGACGTGGGAACAGATCCGGGTGACTATGAGGAGAGGCTCAAGGTCCTTCCCGCAAGCCCGACGATCTTCATGTCAGCAGGATCCGGTCCTTGGAGGCTCGCGGATGAGGATTATACGGGTCCTGATGCGGAGATAAAGCGCATGATGGCTGATATAGAAGCATATGGAGCGGACGCCATCGGGGAATGCGGCTTCGATAACCACTGGGGTTATGGCGACAGGAAGAGCGCGATGGAGCTGTTCATGGCCCAGGCAGAGCTTGCCTCCACACTCTCCGTACCGCTGATCATACACACGAGGGAGGCCGATGAGGAGATAGCGGAAGCCCTATCCTCCCCCTCCTTCAGATGCCGGGCCATCATGCACTGCTTCTCCTCAGGCCCAGACATCGCAAGGCTCGCCCTCGATAAGGGGCTCTACGTATCGTTTGCAGGGAATGTGACATACAAGGCCAATGAGATCATCCGTGAAAGCGCGAGGATCGTACCGGCAGAGAGAATCCTCATAGAGACCGATTCCCCCTATCTTGCCCCAATACCGATGAGAGGCCGTCCATCATGCCCGGAATACACCGAATACACCCTCTCCTTCCTTGCGGATCTGAGAGGAGAGGACAGGGAATGGCTGAAGGAGAAAGTCAGGGAGAACCTTATCTCAGTCCTTGGCAGGGAAGAGAGCGTAACTAAGGGTGCGAGAACCGGACAGCAGTGATTCCACGCTAGCGTCCCAGTCGACGCCGACAGAGGCAGAGAACGGCGTGCTTTCCAGCGCCACGGCATGGAGGCTATCGAGGATGACGGAAGGAATCCCGTCTGCCCTCAGTATCCTCATGGAGGTAGTCGGAGTGAGCGCGAGGATCGTATCGGCATCCCCTATCTCGGAAATCACCTGATCGTAGTTCGCCACAGACACCCTGCCTGAATACCTGACGGCATAGGCGTTATCATCGAGGGAGAGAAGGTGATCAGCAAGCTCCCGCGCATGCTGTATGGACTCGTCATAGAGGATGCACTCGACGCCATCTGAGAGAGCAAGCTCCCATATGGCCTCATCATCCGGGATAAGCACGAGATCCGGCGTCTCCCCATCCTCCGGGTTCCTCCCGAACAGCACCGTGAAGCCCTCGCTTTCAGGCACGGCACACTCAGGCATCACGATCACGAGATCAGCGGATGCGGCATTGCCCGTCAGGCGGAATGACGGGGTAATGGCAGATGGCCGCGGCAGGGAAAGGCCATCAGGAAGATCAGAGGAGATAAAAGCGACAGAAGGCCGCGAGAGGAACACGGCTAAGGCAATCGCAATCAGTATCATGACCGCAGATGCAGCCGCGATGATCTTCTTCATATGGCATTAGGATAGTCAGCGGACGAGGGAAAGGCAATCCTCATGGAAGCGCGAGGCCATCATAGTCATGAATCCAGCATGCGAAGCCACACCGGCAGCGCTCTCGAGATCCTCATAGACCATGCAGGATGACGGAGGAAGCGAGAGGCGGGATGAGGCAAGCAGGAAGACATCCGCGCTCCGCTTATCCCTGCCGGCCTCTCGCGTAGTAACGACCGCGTCAAACAGCTCAAGGATGCCATTGGAACGCAGTGACGAAATGGCGATCTCCCGCTCAAGGTCCGTAGCGACGGCAAGCCTCACCCCATTGCTCCGGAGGTTCCTGAGGTATTCCTCTGCTCCTGGAAAGAGACGCACCATCGTACCATAGGCCCTGCGGGACATATCATCCCACTCAGCCATCAGCGAGCGAGGCTCATCGGGAAGGGAGAAGCGCCCTATCGTATAGCGCGCAGCCTCCTCGAAGCTCATCGAGGAGACCGCATCGATGTAATCATCGGGGAAAGGCAATCCCCTGGACTCGAAGAACGCCCTGTCGATATCCTCCCAGAGAGAGGTCGTGTCGAGAAGCGTCCCATCGAGATCGAAGATCGCGCCCCTTACCTCAGCCATGCACTCCTCAGCTCCCTTGCCGCGGCCTCGACATCAGGCGCAGAGACGACGGCAGAGACAACGGCGATGCCATCGATTCCCATTCCCTTGTAATGATCGATAGTAGACATGTTGATACCGCCTATTATGACGATGGGGATGGAGACAGCGGCCCTGATACGCCGCAGCTCATCGATCGTGACAGAGTCCGCGTCTGTCTTGGTAGCGGTGGGATTCATCGCTCCAACTCCCAGATAGTCAGCACCATCACGCTCAGCCTTCACAGCCTCCTCGACAGAGGACGCGGATACACCAAGAAGGACATCAGGCCCGACTATCCGCCTCACTGCAGCTGCCGGGATATCCTCCTGTCCCACATGGACGCCCTCGGCTCCAACCGAGAGCGCTATATCCACGCGATCGTTGATGATGAGAGGCACGCCATAAGAGCGGGTGATAGCGTGGACACGCTCAGCGGTATGGTAGAAATCCGCACCGCTTATCTCCTTCTCCCTGAGCTGTATCATGTCCGCGCCGCCCTTGATCGCCTTCTCGACGCTCTCCTCCACTGTCGCGCTGCTCATGAGATGGCGGTCCGTGCAGACATAGAGGGTATAATCAAAGGATCTCAAGCTTTCCCATCTCCTTGATCGTCTCATCATCCATCATGCTCAGCGCATCGATCAGTACCACGCGGAAGCTTCCGGTTCCGACGTTCCGGGTCTTCTCATAGGCAATGAGTCCTGCGGCTCCCATCGAGGCGATCGCCTCAGCGGTAGCCATGAACGGATCCTCCCCTGTTCCCACGAAGCCTCCGATGATACCAGAGAGCATACAGCCAGTTCCTGTTATGCGTCCCATCGCGGCACATCCGGAGGAGATCCTCGCGACACGTCCATCCTTGACCACGGTATCCACGCGGCCGGTGATGGCAGCGACAGCGCCGGTACGGTCAGCAACCGACGTGGCGATAGCGACAGGGTCAGCGTCCTTCTCCGTCATGGATGAATCCACGCCCTTCGTGCCGGAGACCTGGCCATCGATATAGGCCATCTCGGAGAGATTGCCACGGATGACCGTGAAGCTTATGGAATCCAGGAGCCTATCCACGGTGCTGTTGCGGAATCCCGAGGCACCGGCGCCTACAGGATCCAGTACGACTGGAATCGAAAGCTCATTTGCCTTACGACCTGCCGCTATCATCGAGCGGACCGTCCTCTCATTGAGCGTCCCGATATTGATCACCAGCGCCTGGCTGATCGATACGATATCCTCCACATCCGAGATATCATCGGACATTATCGGGGACGCGCCGATCGCGAGTATCGAATTGGCGACATCATTCACGGTCA
This sequence comes from uncultured Spirochaetales bacterium, assembly GCA_949299185.1. Lineage (GTDB taxonomy): Bacteria > Spirochaetota > Spirochaetia > Sphaerochaetales > Sphaerochaetaceae > Ornithospirochaeta. The sequence goes on along the minus strand of CASFZR010000011.1, from coordinate 34,764 downwards.
CGTAGTTCGTGATCGCATGTACCAGAGGACATCTCTCCCTTACCGTTGCTATCATATATTGCCTCCCGCCATCTTCCAGAACATCAGCTCGTGCCTGCTCGCCTCGCGGAATATGTCCGAAAGATGCTTCTTATCAGGATATGAAGAGCAGATCCTGTCGCAGTACTCCTCCCACGCGCGGCAGCACTCACCGTAGAACGGCGCTGTATAATCCTTCACAAGTGGGCCGTAATAGGTATCCACGACCTCAGGATGGCGCTTCAGCGTCTCGGCGAATACATACTCATAACCGGTCATGCAAGGCATCACAGCCATCAGGATCTCCTCGAGGCTGCCCTTCTCCGCCGTCTCGATCAGGAAGGCCGTATAGTCCCTGCAGGCCTCCTTCTTCTCTACCTTCTCCACATCATCATCTGTCAATCCGCCATCCTTGAGATAGCCAAGCCTCGTCGCGTTCTCGCTGTCATTGACGAAGCCAAGCACCGAGTAGAAGAACTGCATATCCCGGAGCGTCGGAGAGCGGAACATCCCCATCGCATATGCCTTCATATAATCACGGAGATATATGCTGTCCTGCACGATATAATCCAGGAAGACATCGCGCGAAAGCGTCCCCTTACCCAGCTCCTCCAGGAACGGCTCATCCGCCGCGGCCTTCCAGAGATCCATCGAATCGGCGGTAACATCACTCATGAAACTCATGCTTCCATATCCTCCCTAAACATGAAGAAATGATCTGTCGGTCCATTGCCACGGCCCAGCTCCAGCGCATGGGCTATGGCACCCGTAACATAATCCTTGGCCTTTGAGACGGCGTCTATGAGTCCGTATCCCCTAGCAAGATAGGAAGCGATGGCGCTGGAAAGCGTACAGCCCGTGCCATGGGTGTTCTTCGTATCTATCCTCGTTCTAGGGAACACGGTGAACCCAGAGCCATCGAAGAGAAGATCATCGGCATTGCCGATCCTGTGACCGCCCTTCACAAGCACGGAGCCGCAGCCCATCGCCGCGATCCTCTCCGCCGCCCTCTTCATGCCATCAAGATCCCGGATCTCCATGCCGGCGATCTTCTCCGCCTCCGGGATATTCGGCGTAAGCACGGTGGCAAGGGGAATGACCTCCTCAATCAGCGTACCTATGGAACTCTCCTGCATCAGGGGCGCGCCATTCTTGGCGTACATGACCGGATCGATGACGACATGGCTCGGCCTGTACTCTCGGAGCTTGGCCGCGACGGTCCTCATGCACTCCGGCGTCGAGAGCATACCGACCTTGACCGCATCTGGCGGTATATCCTCGAAGACCGCATCTATCTGATCGGATATCACGCGAGGCGACACATCCTCGATAGAGATCACGCGGCTGGTATTCTCCGCTACAACGGATACGATCACCGACATGGCGAACACGCCTAATGCCGACATCGTCTTGATATCTGCCTGGATTCCTGCTCCGCCCGAAGCGTCGGAGCCCGCGATGGTGAGCGCTGTCCTCATCCTGCCTCCTCTGATATGCAGGAGGCGAAGCGCCCATGCTCCCTACGCTGGTACTAACCAACAGGTTCTAAGGGTCAGGTTCTACCTTCTCAGCCTTGCGGCTCCCCTGCATCATCCTCTACGTTATAGCACATGAAACGGGGATTTTGAATAAGGGAACGGCGTGTTCCATTCATTTCATCAGCCATGATACGCATCTTCCAAGGCAACAGGCAGGAGGATGGACAGATACGTATGTGTTGACCGGTCTACCTCGTTAGGGATAAAGTTATATCGACTTGAATAAGGAGGACGACTCAGATGGTCAGCTACAAGGATCTTGGCCTGGTGAATACCAGGGACATATTCGCAAAGGCAATGAAGGGAAAGTACGCTATCCCTGCCTATAACTTCAACAACATGGAGCAGATGCAGGCAATCATCCAGGCCTGTGTCGAGACAAAGAGCCCTGTTATCCTTCAGGTATCGAAGGGCGCGAGGGACTATGCCAACATCAACATACTCCGCAACATGGCACGCGGAGCCACGCAGTACGCGCATGAGCTTGGCTGCGATATCCCAATAGTGCTTCACCTTGACCATGGTGACTCATTCCAGACAGCGAAGGACTGCATCGACAACGGATTCTCCTCCGTCATGATCGATGGCTCACACCTCCCCTATGAGGAGAACATCGCGCTTACCAAGCAGGTGGTAGAGTACGCCCATCAGTTCGACGTGACCGTCGAGGGCGAGCTTGGAGTGCTTGCCGGAATCGAGGACGAGGTATCATCAGCGGTATCCCACTACACGAGGCCTGAGGAAGTCGAGGACTTCTCCTCACGCACAGGCGTCGATTCCCTCGCGATCTCCATCGGAACCAGCCATGGAGCATATAAGTTCACCCCGGATCAGTGTACAAGGAACGCCGAAGGCATCCTCGTACCGCCACCGCTCCGCTTCGACATCCTCGAGGAGATCGAGAAGAGGATCCCAGGATTCCCGATCGTACTCCACGGCGCATCATCCGTACCTCAGGAGTATGTGAAGATCATCAACCAGTTCGGCGGCAAGCTCACCGACAGCGTGGGAATCCCAGAGGAGCAGCTTAGGAAGGCCGCAGCCTCCGCCGTCTGCAAGATCAACATCGACTCCGATGGACGCCTTGCCATGACGGCGATGATCAGGAAGGTATTTGCAGAGAAGCCTGCTGAGTTCGACCCAAGGAAGTACCTCGGACCGGCCCGTGACGAGCTTAAGAAGATGTACATGAGGAAGAACATCGAGGTCCTTGGCTCTGCTGGCCATGCCCTTGACTGAGAGTCTTATGAAGCATATGAGGCGGATCGCAAGGTCCGCCTTTATTATTTTCTTATCAGAAAAGGAAATCCTAATAAGGATACCGGCAAGGCGCAATCTTGCAGAACGCAAGATCCCCAAGAAAGCGCAGTTTGGATTTCATGAAAAACCCCAGCTATGCACAGTTTGGAATCATAAGGATTCCAGGTATTCCTCAACATTCCTGTATTCGATTCCATCCACACTCGCATCCTTTCCTCGATATAGCACATAACGTCCGCGGATGGTCCCGAAGCGGAACCTGACAGCCTTGAGCTTCTCTTCATCCCGAAGATGGCGCTGCTGCTCCTCGCTTATCGCATCGCTGTGCTTAATCTCATAGAGGCAGCACGAAAGGGAAACAGGATCAAATATGACCATATCGAACTCTCCGACAGGGAACTGAAGGACGAATACCCTCTTGTCAGGAAAGGCAAGCATCGTCTCCAGCAGCACGATATCTTCCATCATACGGCCACGGATCTCGCTGCGTATCCTCTCCAATACATATGCTCTCTCCCCTACGGGAAGATCATCCATGGTCTCATCCTCTATAAGGCTCTCGACCAGAGCATCCGCCTGCGCATAGCGAAGTCCTGGCTGGGTAATCACCGTACGCATATGCACTGCCGTTGATGAAGATATATCCATCACAGGAATCTCCATTATGAGATCCATAAGCTCAAGATACTCCCTTATCTCATCCGCATGTGCCTGAGATAACGATACGGACATCTCCCCCATTTCCAATATCTCCAGCCGCCGCCTGAGCCGATCGGTTATTGCCTTGATATCCACATCATCCAGGATGGATGTAGGATGGGACCTGTCATGGCGGAGATTCCTGGCAGAGAGCGCCAGATCGCCAGAGCGGAAGCTCCTGATAAGGACATCAAGCGTGAACCTGTGGTTCATATCCTCGACGACACGGTTTATCGCACCGGTAAGCTCATCCTTCTGATAAAGCTCATGAAGGAGACGGAAGTGCCTTCCATCCTGATAGTATCTCAACGAATGCTGTATGTTCCGTGCTATCGCCGTATCGATATACTCATCAACCCTTCTGGCATCGGAGAACATCGCTGCACCGTTATAATGCCGTCCGGACAAGCTCATAGTCCCACCGAAGCGGATGTATTCATCGATGCCTTTCACGCCAAGGACATATGAGAATTCACGATACGGTATGAATGTCGTATGTATCATCAGGCATCTGTCATATAGCTGTTCATCCTCCGAAAGGACAAAGCCAAGGGAGTCCGTTCCTGACAGGATGATCTTCATGCCGGAAGAAGCGAAGATATCAGCAAAGAGAGCGCTACCGTCAATGAAATCAGGAAGGAGCGTGACCTCATCGATGAATACATGGGAATATCCCTGCTGCATGAGAAGCCGGAGATCCCTGTTTATATCAGCAAGCGTATCATCAGGGCCAACCTGCATGAACGCGGCATGGCTACGTACCTCATCACTCATTTCCGAAATAAGCTGGCGGATGAGGGTAGTCTTTCCCGTACGGCGAAGGCCGAATAGTATAAGGACACGCCCATCGCTCTCCCCATAGGCGTAATCGCGAAGGACATCGAAGCACTCACGCTTGCGGAATGATCGCACCGGAGCAGAGAACGCCTCAAGCTCATCACCTGTAAGGACTGAGGCATGGAAGCGATATCCCGATGGCCCCTTCTTCCCATCTGCCTTCAGCTGGGCTTCAAGCGCCTTCCTCCTCTCTATGCCTTCGACAAGATAGGGAACATCTGCCTCTGCGACATAGCGCTCATACCTGCGGCCATCCTCATACCAGCGATGATAATGATATGGCTTGCCCTTGACGTGCTTTATGGCAATCGATCCCTTAGGGAGCGTCTCGATCTCACGCCTGAGCGCATCATATGAAGGATTATTCCTACCTGCCATACGATGATTATACCCGTTATCCCCTGTAAATCAAGCATGGGGTATAACGATCAGTCCTTCAATGGGATATCGAAGACCATGCGGTCACGGGTAAGCACCGTCTCAGGGAAGACCTCGGCAGCTTCCTTCTGCAGCATCTTCAGCTCCCTGTCGGAATAACGGGGCGAATAGTGCTGCAGGCATAGCCTGAGGCTGTTGCTGTCCCTCGCGACGAGTCCGGCCTCATAGGCCGTCATGTGCTTCTTCTCCCTCGCTGTCTCTGTCAAGGATTTCTCGAACATTCCCTCGCAGAAGAGGATATCCGAATCATGCACGTAGTCCGCGATCTGAGGGAAGTACATCGTGTCCGTGACATAGCTCAGCTTGCGCCCATCCCTGCTTGAACCCATGACCATATCGCTGGTGATGACGCGGCCATCGGGGAGCGTCACGCTCTCCCCGCGCTGGAGGCAGCCCCAGAGCTTCCCCTTAGGGACTCCGAGAGCGAGGGCCTTGTCAGGGAAGAACTCTCCCTTCCTCCTCTCCTCCACGAGCGTGTAGCCATAGCACGGCTTCGTGTGGCGTAGAGGAAAGGCCTGTATCGAGAAGCCATCCCCGGAGTATACGATACCGGTCTCCACAGGTATGAAGCGGATCTCATAGTTGATGTACATATCGAGGATGCGCCTCGATGACTCGATATAATCCCCGAGCTTCTGGGGCCCTATCACATACAGAGGTTCCGTCCTGTCCACCTGCGAGGAGAGCATCAGCATCCCCGGAAGCCCTGTAACATGGTCCGCGTGCATATGGGATATCATGATCGCGGATATCTTCTTCCAGCGAAGATTGAGCATCTTCATCGATACCTGCGTCCCCTCTCCCGAATCAAAGAGGAAGAGGTCTCCATCACGGCGCACGAGAACGGATGTCAGAAAGCGTCCGGGAAGCGGCATCATACCGCTTGTCCCGAGGGAAAATGCTTCGAGATTCACAGGGATGATTCTACCAAGAGCCAAGGACGTTGGCAACAGTCACGCGGCAGAGCGACAGGTACGCGGAGAGCGCAGACACGGCAAGCGACAGCATCATCATGGCGGCGATCCTGAACACCGGTATGACTATCGAGAACGAGCGGACATAGTAATCGAGGAAGGCAGGTTCCGCGGCAGCGATGGCCTCGATGGCATAGGGAGAGAGAAGCGCCAGCATGATACCCAGCAACGTTCCCGCCAGAAGAGATACGAAGACATGGATGAGCGTCAGGGCCTCATACAGCCATAGCAGGCGCCTCCTGTCCACGCCAAGCACCATCAGTTCCGCGATATCCTTCCTGTCGCGCTCCACGTAGCCTTCCGCCGCATCGGATGAGAAGAATGATGCAAGGACGGCAACGAGAGCAAAGATAAGGTAAAGCACGTCGATGGAGGACTCCACGTTATCATAGGCATGGCGGTTGAGTTCCTTGTATGAGAAGGCCGGAACGCCTGCATCCGAAAGCATACGGACGAGTGCATCGGCATCAGAGCCAGCGGGAAGCAGTATCTCAACGCCGTCATGACTGGAGAACAGCGAGAGATCAGAGAAGACAAGCCTGCTATCAAGCTGAGGATAGACGGAATCGAAGACAGCGGCGACGGTAGCAAGATACGGACGGGTCCTGTCCTTCTCCGCCTCATAAAGCAATATCGTCAGCCGGTCCCCGGGAGAAAGACCAAGCTCCTCGGCAAGCGATGAGGAGATCAGCAGGGGATTCAGCAGGTCATCGGGAAGGCCTCCCACGCCAAGCTCCTCCCCCCTCATCCCATCGAAATAGCCATCCTCAACGCCCTTGATCATCACGGCACGCTCTCCGCCAGATGCATAGAGAAGAGCCTCGGAGGAGGCCGTATGGTGACACTCCGTGCCATCGGGAAGCAGATCAGGAGGAACATCAGCATAGGAGAACACGCTCCCGGAGCCAAGGACCTCCAGCATACGGTCGATACGCGTAGAGACCGAGAAGATGAAGATGATCGAGAAGACAAGGGCCGCGGTTATCAGGAGGATGACGAGAAGCGGAAGGTACGAGGACATCACATACCCTGCCCCCATCTTCCTTCCGCACTTACGTTCCAGCCAGATACGCTCAAACGCCCTCATCGAAAAGCCTTCCCTCCGAGAGCAGCAGCATCCTGTCGGCACGCTCTGCCAGGTTCCTGTCATGGGTGACGATGATCATTCCCAGCCCCTCGCTACGCACGGCGCTCAGCAGCAGGGACTCTATATCAGCGGCACTGCGCTCATCGAGCGATCCGGTAGGCTCATCGGCGAAGACCACGGAAGGTGACGGGGAAAGGGCCCTTGCTATGGCCACCCTCTGCCGCTCACCCCCTGAAAGCTGTCCTGGCCTGTATCCCATACGCTCGGAAAGCCCTACCTTCTCCAACAGCCTCTCAGCCGCAGAGAAGGCCTCCCTACGGCCTTTGCCCTGTATCAATAACGGCATCGCCACGTTCTCCAGCGCAGAGAAATCCTCAAGGAGTATCGAGGACTGGAAGATGAAGCCCATCGACGCGGAGCGTAGCGAGGATACCTCCCTGGCTGTCAGCGAGGAGGTATCCTGTCCACCGTAGAGTATCCTGCCGCCATCCGGGGAGAGAAGGAGCGCGGCGATGGAGAGAAGCGTACTCTTGCCAGAACCGCTCCTGCCTACTATCGAGATGACCTCGCCCTCCTCAAGCGAGAGATCAAGTCCGGAGAGGATCTCCACCAGGCTTCCGTCCGGAGCCGGAAATGACTTAGATATCCCTTCAAGGCGCAATAGCTCACTCATCGCGAAGCACCTCCTGTATATCCACACGCCCATCCCTTCTCCGCTCCGCAGCCACGATGATGAAGGCAAGGAGGATCAGGATAAGGGAAAGGCAGAGGAATGTCGCAAGCGGAAATGACAGCACGGCGTTGCGGAAACCGAGATAAGCAACGGCACGCTCGGAGATGGGAATCAGGGCCAATGCCAGCACGCCGCCGGAAGAAAGGCCCAGCACCATGACGATAAGGAACGAGAGGATGAACGAGGCATCGATCCTCATCCGCCCCATGCCCAGCAGCTCAAGGCCCGCAGCCTCCTTCCGCTTCGCCCTGTAGAAGCGGCGCGCGGAGGACTTCTGGGAGACGAGTATGACGATGAAGAGAAGCGACAGCACGAGATACATCATCACCTTCTCCATCAGCAGCGCGGAGTAGAGCGCGCTCTCGCTCTCCTTCCAGGAGACCGCATCATAGCCCATCGCCTCAAGCACGGAGATGTCCTCGTCATCGATGCCCTTCACGCCGGTCACAAGCTCCGCCTCCCCTCGCTCGGAGAGGGGAAGGAACATATGCGATCCATCGAACTCATAGCCCATGTCGCTATAGAACGCGCCTGTCGGCACATAGCGGCGCTCCACGGGCATCATCACACCGCTCCTTCCACGTCCCATCATCATCAGCGCCACCTCTGCAGAGGGCTCCGTGTATGGGACGACCAATCCCTCCAAGCTTCCTGAGATATGGATGCCGCCATCATACTCCTCATCGATGAAGCGCACCGTGACTGCCCTGCCGGAGGAGAGGGCCTCCTCCTCGGCGTAGAGGAATACCGAGGCAGAGGGGAACAGCTCCTTGATCGCATCCCTCACATCTCCTGCTATCACGGCATCGAAGGAGCGCACTGCCCTGATGGCATCAAGCCGCGAGCCCTGCATGTATTCCATCATGGATATAACGGTAAGAAGCACGGCGACGGAGAGTGCCGTGGAAACGAGGATCCGCAGGCTGCTTCTCCTATGGCGCCTAGATGGCGAGAAGCTGTAACGCAGGGCAAGGCGCATGATCATCGATAGTTCTCAACCTCCTTGACCCTAAGTCCATCACTGTCAAAGAGTATCCTGTTACGCCTCACCCCATCGCGGTAGCGTATCTCCTCGATCTCTCCGGAGGGAAGGTAGTGCCGCTCTGTCTCCATGACAGGCCCGGCGTACCTGTATTCAGCGATCGCGTCTCCCCTCTCATCATATTCAGTCACGAGCGATACGTTGCCTCTCCTCTCGATCGATGAGGAAAGAGTCCCATCCTCCCTATAGCGATACTCCTCACGCACGCCGCTTCCCTCGGTACTCATCAAGCGGCCATCAGGCGAGTATATCCTCACGACGCTCCGGCCATCGACCTCCGTCTCCTCACACCAGGAGCCATCCTCAAGGAGCGTATAGCCCACGGGAGGAACCCAGGAAGCGCTTGCCTCGGCAGCCTGTATCGCCCTTCCATCCGATTCATAGACATAGTACGAGGGAAGTATGAAGCCCTGCGTATCTCCGGAAAGTCCGGCAAGCGTACCGGAAGGGGTATTGAGATAGACGATCCTCCGCACTAGCTCCCCATTCTCCGAGATGGAGACGGAAGAGAGCATGCCATCGTCGTAGAAATACGTATATGACGTCTCCGTTCCGTCCTCGCTGACGGTACGGCTTATCCTACGGCCACCCTCGCCGAGGACGATCTCCTCTGTACGGCCTGGCTCTGTTATCGTATAGCCGGAATCGGTCTCCACGCGCTCGCGCATGATGACGCCATCCTCGTATATGACCGTGCGTCCATCCTCGCTCTCGCCTTCCCATCCCTCTCCGTCCAGACCATCCTTAGGCTGGAGCATCTGGCCTATCGGATTGGATTCGAAATAGGCCGCGCCGAGGGAGCATGGAATGAGAAGCAGGAGGAGGATGAGCCTTATCATCGCTCTCCGAGTCCGAGGAGGCTATCGAGGAACTCGTCCTTATCGAAGCGCCTTATGTCATCATAGCCCTCGCCTACGCAGACGAACACGACCGGCAGAGACAGCGTGCGTCCGATCTGCACGAGCGCGCCTCCCTTTGCCGCCGAATCGTACTTGGTCAGGATGATGCCATCGAGAGGCACGGCCTCATTGAAGAGCGTTGCCTGTGACACCCCGTTCTGGCCTGTCGTCGCGTCGATCACGAGGAACTTCCTGTAATCCTCATCCTTGATGCCGCGGGCATGGATGACCTTATCCATCTTCTTCAGCTCGCGCATCAGGTTCTCCTTGTTATGCATACGACCCGCGGTATCTGCGAGTATCAGGTCATCGCCCTGCGCCTGGGCAGAGGTTATCGCATCGTAGATGACGGCACCGGGATCCGAGCCCATCTGCTGCTTGACGATCCTCATGCCAAGCCGTTGGGCGTGGATATCCAGCTGATCGACAGCGGCGGCGCGGAACGTATCGGCCGCGGCTAGGAGTACCTTATAGCCCTCGCCTGTGAAGTACCTGGACATCTTGGCGATCGTCGTAGTCTTTCCCACGCCGTTGACGCCGAGGATCATGTAGACGGAGAGTTCTCCCTTCCTCGGCTCCTCCGTGTATGGCTGGATATACTCCGAGAGGATATCCTTCATCCTCAGCTGCAGCTCAGAGGCCTCCGTGATGCCCTCCTTCCTGGCGATCTCACGCAGCTTCTCCGAGATCTCCTCCGTAAGGCGCGCCCCAAGATCCCCTTCTATCAGGGTATCCTCAAGCTCCTCGAAGAACGCCTCATCTATCTTCCTGCCTCCGAAGAGGCTCCTCAGCTTATCACCGAATTTCTTGAAGAACATGCTTCAACCTCCCATCCGAGCCATCTGGAAGTAATCGAACATCGAATCCAGAAGCTCCACCAATTGTACAAGGCTGATACCGGTAAAGGCAACCGCGACAGGCGCGAGCCCGGCATCGGCATAGATCGAATCAAGGGAACCGGAGGCCACGAAGGCCCCGAATGATACCAGCGTCATCAGGAGGTTGTCGTAGAACCTCGTCTTGGCCCTGTCGATCGTATCGGCATCCTCCATCCACAGCGGCCGAAGCTCTATGGAGATCGTATCCTCGATCGCTGTCGACTGCATCGAATAAGGCGCGAATCCGGCTCTCCTCGCGGCTATCGAGAACGGGACGGTGCCTTCTGGTACGATATGGTCCTCGACACGTATCCCCTGATAGTAAAGCGCCGCGTCGAACGGCAGGGAGGAGATGAACGCCGGGCCGGAGAAGAGCGGTACGAAGCGCGGAGACAGGACCGTACCCTCCTCCGCGTATATCGTCTCACGCACCGTCTCGAAGCGCGGAGAGGTATATACGGCCTCATGCTCTCCCCTCTCGAGGGCTATGACGGAACGGAGCGGCGTTACCGCGCTTCCATCGATCGACACGGATACTACAGGAGGAACGGCCACGCGGACGATGACCGTGTCAGGGCTCTTTATATACGGCATGAGGACGCGGAGGATATTCATGAACTCATCATCCTCCTCGCTGGTAAGGTAGAGAGAGGAATAGACCTCCTCTCCGTTCACCAGGAGCGAGAGATCGGTCATCAGTCCCTCCTCCTCGGTGTATGCGGTTATGAGAAGATCGAGATCATCGGAGAGCATGACGTAGTCATAGGCCTCCTTATCCCCTGCGGCAAGGAATGAGCCCTCCACGTCAGAGATGGAGGCAGATACTATCTCAAGGACGATCTCCTCGTCCTCAGCATCCGCATCTTCCTCATCAGCCTCCCCGCTTCTCAGGGATTCCAGGGCATCGAAGTTCTCGGCCGTTATATAGCCGTTCTCAGTCCTTGCCCGCTCAAGCTCCTCAGCCCGCTCTTCCCTGGCCCTGAACTCCGATACGGCCTCAGGTGATGTCACATCACCGGAGAGGACGGAAAGGGCATCGAGGATGATCGCCATGCACCCCTCGTCCTCGGCGACAACCGCGGCACGGAAGGACGCGGCCCACAGCGCCGGGGCAAGGAGAAGCAATATGGCAAGAAGGCTAAGCCTCCTTCTGGAAATGGAGGTAACTCTCGATGAAGTCATCTATCTCCCCGTCCATGACGGCAGATATATTACCCGTCTGGCATCCTGTACGATGATCCTTTACGAGGGTATAAGGCTGGAAGACATAGCTCCTGATCTGATTGCCCCAGGAGATATCCTTCTTGGCGATCGCATCCTTCTGATGCTCCTCCTCCCTCTTCTTCTGGTAGTACTCATAAAGCCTTGAGCGGAGCATCTTGAACGCGACATCCTTGTTCATGTACTGGCTACGCTCGTTCTGGCACTGCACGACGATACCGGTGGCGTAGTGGGTTATCCTGACGGCACTGTCTGTCTTGTTGACGTGCTGCCCGCCGGCTCCTCCCGCGCGATAGGTATCGAGCCTGTAATCCTCAGGCTTGATCTCTATCTCGATATCATCATCAAGCTCAGGGGAGGCATAGACGGAAGCGAACGACGTGTGCCTCCTCTTCGCCGCATCGAATGGGGATATCCTCACGAGGCGATGCACCCCGGCCTCTCCCTTGAGGTAGCCGAAGGCATATGGCCCTGCGATCTTCATCGACACGCTCTTTATGCCGCCCTCATCCTCCTGCAGGTCAAGCACCTCGCACTTGAAGCCATGGCGCTCCGCCCAGCGGGTATACATGCGCGTGAGCATCTGGGTCCAGTCCGACGCCTCGTTGCCGCCGGCTCCGGAATGGATCGAGAGATAGACATTGTTCTTATCGTTCTTGCCGTCAAGGAGCGTCTTGAGCCTGAGCGGACGGAACTTCTCATCCAGCTTATCGATCTGCCCCTGAAGCTCCTGCCTCAGGCTCTCGTCATCCTCAGCCGAGTATAGCTCGATAAGCTCCTCAAGCTCGTCGATCTCCCCGATAAGCTCCTTCCACGGATAGTATCCATCCTTGAGGAGGTTAAGCTCGGAGAATGTCTTTTCCGCCTTCTCCGGATCATTCCAGAAGTCAGGCGCAGCGGTCTTCGCCTCAAGGGCGTTTATCTTATCAGCAGTCCCAGCCTGTTCAAAGACGCCTCCATACGGTGTAGGCTTCTTCCTTTATGTCTTCGAACTTAGCTCTGTTTTCAATGAACATGGTCTTACTCCTTATCCTTTCTATTATCGCTCGTCCTTGCGACGATCCTGATGACCTTCGATTCCCCCTTAGCTATGGAAAGCGGGAAGCTCAGCACGACGCGCGTGTAAAGCTCGAACGTCTCCACCCCAAGCGAGGTGTTCTGGCTCTGCCTGGCCTTCTCCTCCGAGAGCCTGAAGCCTTCGGTCGAGGAGAATGAGAGCTGGAGCCCGGTCAGCGAATCAGTATATCTGACGGTCTTCACATCATCAAGCGAGCCCAGCATGAGCTTCTGCCTCTGCTCCAGCGATGACAGTGCGATATCCGGCGAGGAGAGATAGACAGGAACGCAGTAGCTTCCCTCGATATCCTCCTCAGCGGTGACCACCGTCTCCATCACGATCGTCTGCGAGCGTATGCGGAAGTGCTTGATGATGCTGAAGGCCTCATCCTGCAGCATGAACTGGTACTCGCATCCCGTACGGGAGATCACATCGGTATCATAGATCCTGTCCGAGAGATCGATCTCCCTGTCCCCTATCGTCACGATATCCGAAAAGGACTTATTCAGCGGGACATGCGGGAAATCCCGATCAAATGGCATACGCGTGTCGATCACGTTCAGCGCCAGAGGCTTATAGCACAGCTCGGAGAGCGCACCGCCCTTCGGAGAGAGGACAGCGGTATAGGTCTTGTTCCTAGCAACCTGATCGGCCATCCCGATCTCCTCATAGTCATACTCCCGGCCAAGGGCGAGGGGCTCGGCATCATATATCCTCCGCTCTGCCTCTATCAGGGCCTTCCAGAAGGCCTTATGCTCTGAGTAGCGGAGAGGCGTGCATTCCGCATCATGTATGAAGAGCGGCCCCATGGAGATATGGAAAAGCTCAGCCTCAGCCTCCCGGCGCACCGTCTTGTCCTTCTTGAAGGAGGAAAGGAACTCCACGAGATAGAGATACCTGTTGAGCATATAGCGGAAGTTCTCGTTGCGCACGAAGAGATCATTGAACGACCTGAGGCCCCGTGCCCAGGCATCGCGCCCATACCATCCAGAGTCAAGATAGCCAGGCCTCGAGCAGGAGAGGGAGGAAAGCGGGATCGTCGAATCAGGGTGAGACTCCAGGAGATCTATGATCAGCGAGGCAAGCCTCTCATCGCTTCCGTCCCTCGCGGCCCCTTCGAGCAGCTGGTCGATATTCAGGAATAGGAAGCACTCACCCTCGCATCTGTCGACGATGTCCTTCAGGCTCCAGTAGAGATCGTCAAAGCCGATTATCCCCTGGGCAAAGCGCGAGACTAGGGACGCCACCTCATCGGAAGGCACGTTGATCCTCACCCTGCGCCCAAGCTCGTTCATCGTGAACGAATCCTTCTCGATCGTCTCACGCGTCGTCGCCTTGTATGCGGATATCACGACGGATGAGAGACCGAGGCTCTTCAGGGTATGGATGAACGTGGGGGACCATATCTGGCCATAGAAGAAGCATGACGATGCCTTGACTCCGTAGACACGGCGGATCAGCGTCGTCATCTTCTCGATCTGGTTGCTCCTGTCCTTGGTGGGATTGAGGGAGAGTATGGCCTGGCTGTATGAGCCGGTTATAAGCTCAAGGTCACCGCGCTTGGAGAGCGAGGCGATCAGCATGTTAACCTCAGGCGAGGAAGAGGAGTCTATATGCCTTATCATGGCGGAGCTCTGGTAGAGCGACATCTTCCTGCCGGGGTTGTTATAGAGATAGGAAAGCACTGGGCGGTACAGGAGAGACAGTGCCCGTCTGAAGGCGGGCACCGGCGTCGATGGAGACATCTCCGTATACATCCCAAGCGCGAATCTCAAATCATCAGCTCCTGTCGACTATGCACTTCTGCGGACAGATGGCTGCGGCCTCCGCGGCCTTGTCCTGCGGCGCATGGTAGTCGTTCACCGAGAGGAAGGACTCCACCTTGAACGGTGAACCCTCCACCTTAAGTTCGCACATCTTACAGCCTATGCACCCGACCTGGCAAGTCTTGCGCACCTTCGCGCCGTTCTCATGGTTGTTGCAGGCGCAGACGTACTGGGCGCTATAAGGGATGAGCTTGATCACGTGGTTAGGACAGACGGAAACGCACTTGCCACAGGCAATGCACTTCTCCTTATCAACGACCACGTTCCCCTTGCTATCCTTCGAGATCGCCCCGACAGGACATACGGCTATGCAGGAGCCTAGATGGAGGCATCCCTCCTTGCACCCTGAGGGACCTCCCTGCAGGAGCGCGGCGGCATTGCAATCGCTCATGCCCTTGTACTCATAGTCGGTCTTCGTGACCTCGCTGTTGCCACGGCAGAATACGAAGGCAACCTGCCTCTCGACCTCCCCCACCTCGATACCGAGGATCTCACCCATCTTCTTGGCGAGGGCATCTCCTCCAGGAGAGCAGAGGCCCGGCTTCGCCTCTCCGTTGAATACCGCCTCGGCATAGGCCTGGCAGCCGGCGTAGCCGCATCCGCCGCAGTTGGCGCCTGGCATAGCCTCCTCGAGCGCCACGAGCTTCTCATCCTTCTCCACCGCGAACTTCTTATCCGCGACGGCAAGCCCGAGGCCGAGGATGAGACCAAGTATACCTACAATCAGGAATGCGATAAGTACAGACATCGATCTCCTCCTCAGACAAGTCCCAGGTTCGTAAGAAGGCTCTTATCGAACATCATGAACGCGAGCGCCATCAGGCCAGCAGAGATGAATGCGATAGGCACCCCCTGAAATACCTTCCTGACAGGCGTCATCTCAAGCTTCTCGCGGATATTGCTCATCAGGATGATGGCCATCGTGAAGCCCAGTCCCGCGGCAAGTCCCGCGACGAAGCTCTCAAGGAGATTGTAGGCATTATCGATATTGATGATCGCTATTCCAAGCACCGCGCAGTTCGTGGTGATCAGCGGCAGGTATATTCCCAGAGCCTTGTAGAGTCCGGGGCTCATCTTCCTGATGACCATCTCGACAAGCTGCACGAGCGACGCGATGACGAGGATGAACGCGATCGTCCTCAGGTACTCCAGGCCGAAGGGGGCGAGGAGGAACTCATGGACGGCCCAGCAGACCACCGACGCGATAGCCGTGACGAAGGTGACTGCAACGCCCATTCCGATAGCGCTCTCGCTGTTCTTCGAGACTCCGATGAACGGGCAGAGTCCCATGAACTGGACGAGGATGAAGTTCTGAATGAACACGTATGTAAGCAGGATTCCGATGTAGCTCATGCCTCAGCCCCCTTTCCCCTAGCGCTCTTCCACTGGAAGAAGGCCTTGAGGTAACCCATCAGGAGAAGCGCTCCGGCAGCCAGAGTCAGCACCCTCACCGGTGATGATGAGATCCCAGGAAGGGTTATCACGCCGCTGAAGGAACCGACGGGGAACAGTGTTATCGTCCCGGCGCCGATCACCTCCCTTATCAGGGCGATGAGCGAGAGCGACATCGTGAAGCCGATGCCCATTCCGATACCATCAAGCGCGCTGTCCAGCACGCCGTTCTTGCCTGCGAACGCCTCAGCGCGGCCGAGTATGATGCAGTTCACGACGATCAGCGGAAGATAGACGCCGAGGGCATCGTAGACCGCAGGCACGTATGCATGGAGCACCATCTCCACTATCGTGACGAACGATGCGATTATGACGATGTAGCACGGTATCCTGACAGAATCAGGGATGATCTTCCTGCAGAGCGAGATGAACACGTTGGAGCAGGTCAGGACGAATATGACGCTCAGCCCCATTCCGATCGCGTTCGACACCTGCGTCGACACCCCGAGGGTCGGACACATGCCGAGCATTATTATGAACGTCGGGTTCTCCTTGAAGAGGCCCTTGGTAAGTTCCTTCATATGGCTCATACAGCACCTCCAAGGCCCTTTACGTACTCAGAGCCTTCATGAAGGGCGGACGACACGCCGCCGAACGTGATGGACGCACCGGAGACAGCCGCGGCGTCCTCGGTGGAGAGATCCGACTTCGAGAGCGGAAGCGGGGAATCGGAGCCGAGGCCGCGGAACTTATCCATGTATGCGGGATCCTCAGCCTTCTTGCCCAGTCCCGGAGTCTCAGAGTTGGCCATCAGCTGCGCCTCAAGCACCGCACCCTCCGTGTCGAAGGACGCGATGACCGTCATCTCACCGCCATAGCCGGATGTAAGTATCTCTACGATGTACCCAGCGACGCTGCCGTTATCCAGAAGAGGAATAACATAGGAGATATTCCCTCCGTCGCCAGCCTCCTGCTCGCCTATCTCAAGGCCATGCGCCACGGCATCGAGGGCCTCTACCCTCTCTCCCTCGACATTGAGGGCGATGGCCGGGGCCGTGACCTCGTTGACAAGGGCGCAGAGCGCCGTGCAGACCGCGCAGATGGCGAAGAGTATAAGACCTGTACGCATATATCTCATCATGCCTTCGCCTCCTTCTTCTTCCTCACGTAGCCAAACGGCCTTACCTTTACGAAGCGTTCGATCGTCGGAGAGACGATGTTCATGAGGATGATCGCAAGCGATACGCCCTCCGGAAGCGATCCGAAGTAACGGATGAGGAACGTGAAGAAGCCGCATCCGACAGCGAAGATGATCTCTCCCTTCGGAGTCGTCGGCGTCGTCACCCAGTCGGTCGCCATGAAGAACGCGCCAAGCATAAGGCCGCCGGTGAAGAGCGGCAGCAGTACCTCTCCGTGGAAGGCTCCAAGGCCATACGGTATGCCGCCGAAGACCCATGAAAGCAGGGCGAACGACCCGATATACACCACAGGGATGCGCCAGGTGATGATCTTCGTGACGATAAGGAATATGCCTCCTACAAGCAGCAGGAGCGAGGACACCTCGCCTATGCAGCCGCCCACGTTGCCGAAGAATGCATCGATCACGTATGGGGATATCCCGAGCTTATCCGAAAGCGATGAGGCGAAGTCCGTGACAGGGAGCGTCAGCAGCTCGTAGCTATGTCCTGTACCTCCTGCGGTCATGGCCGTCTTCAGCGCCGAAAGCGGAGTCGCGGATGCCACGGCATCCACTCCGAACGCACGAGGAAGCGTGAACGCGCTCATCTCAGAGGTGAAGGAGAAGAAGACGAAGACCCTTCCCGCAAGCGCCGGGTTCATCCAGTTGCAGCCTAAGCCCCCGAACGTCCATTTGACGACGGCGATCGCGAACGCGGATGCGATCACGGGGATGAAGAGGGGGACCGCGGGCGGCATGTTCATTCCAACCAGGAGTCCCGTGACAAGCGCGGAGCCATCACGGAGCGTGTATTCCTTCGAGACCAGCCCGAGAAGATACTCTACAAGGAGCGATGAGGCAATCGATACCAGGAGGACGACAAGCGCCCTCACGCCGAAGGCCCATACGCCCCAGAGCGCGGATGGAATCAGAGCGGCGACGACGAAGAGCATCGCCTTATCAGTCCTCAGGTTCCCATGGATATGAGGACTAGTGCGTACCGTCATCATTTCGCCTGCCTCCCTAGCTTCTTACCGAGCTTGAAGCCCTGGACGAGAGGAAGATGGGAAGGACAGGTATAGGCACAGCAGCCGCACTCCTTGCAATCCATCAGCCCCAGGTCCATGGCAGCCTTGTAGTTACCGTACTTGATGTTGCGGAACATCTTATTAGGCATCAGCCCCATCGGGCAGTGCTGCACGCACTTGCCGCACAGCACGCATGGGAATGAGATATCATCGAGCATCTTAGGCAGCATCAGCACGCCGCCGGAGCCCTTCACCATAGGAGTATCGGGATCTGCAACGGCGAATCCCATCATCGGGCCGCCTGCGATAAGTGATACGAGATCCTCCTTGGCTCCTCCTGCGAAGGCGATGAGGTCGGAGAACTTCGTGCCGATCGGGGCGATGACGTTCTTCGGCTCGTTTACCGACTCACCAGAGATCGTGCAGACCCTCTCGATAAGAGGCTTATGGAAGCGCACCGCCTCGTAGATGGCGTAGGCCGTACCGACGTTGCAGACGACGGCTCCCACATCCAGCGGAAGCTTCCCTGAAGGCACCTCGCGGTTCAGCGTCGCCTTGATCAGCTGCTTCTCATCGCCCTGCGGGTACTTCATCTTCAAGAGCTGTACCTTTATAGGATAGCCCTTTGCCTCGATCCTGGAGGAAAGAAGCTGAGCGGCATCCTCCTTATTCGCCTCTATGCCGATGATGATCTGATCGGGAGAGACGATGCGGGATGCGGCCATGACGCCTTCAAGGACCTCATCGGGCCTCTCCATCATCACGCGGTAATCCGAAGTAAGGTAAGGCTCGCACTCCACGGCATTGATTATGAGGGCGTCAGCCTTCTTTCCCATCGGTATGCTAAGCTTCACCGAAGTCGGGAAGGTCGCGCCGCCCATTCCGACGATGCCCATCTCCTTGACGGTCTCAAGCAGGGCCTCAGGGCTCTCCTTCTTCCAGTCGAACTCTTCCTGGAAGGGATCGGACTGCGTCTCATCGCACTTGATGACAAGCGCATCAGCGACAGCGCCGGAGGGAACACGAACCTTTCGGACATCGACGACGACACCATCTGCAGGGCTATGTACTGGCGAGGAAACATACGAAGAGGCCGTTGCTATGACCTCTCCCTTCCTAACCGTATCGCCTTTCTTCTTGACAGGCGTGGCTGGGGCTCCAAGATGCTGCGACATCGATATGATAAGCTCCGAAGGGAAAGGCAGCCTTTCTATCTTCCTATCCTTCGAAAGCCTCTTCTTGTCGTCAGGATGCACTCCACCCCGCCTAAACGTGGCAAGTTTCATCACAATCTCCTATTTGAATATCAGGATGATTCTACCGCAGAGAACGGGAGTAAACAACAGTGAAAATCATGTGTCAATGAAAAAATGAACCAAGGTTTCAATTCCAATCGTCAGTGTATAAGGATCGATAGGACGGACTCATTGCATCAGGAACCCGGCACAGGAATCACCAGGGAAGGAGAGAAAAGCATCCTGCCATCGACGAGGATATACTCATCGGAAGAGAACGAGAACCCTTCGAGTGACACGAAGCCTATCTTCCGTACGTCAAGGCCGGTTATCGAGAGGATCTTAGCGGCCTCTTCCTCTGCCATCGACAGATCCATCGGATGCAGGAGGCATTTGACCTCGAAGATATCATACCCATCATTGAAAGATAGCGCGCAATCGAATTCCCCGTTACGCCGCGTGGCCTTATCATCATACCAATAGATACCGACATCCTGGACATCATCCATCACCCCAGCCTTCACGGCACGGCAGAAGAACGAGCGGGCGATCTCCTCAAAGCGATAGCTCACATAGGTACCTATGGAAGGAGCAACCGACTGCCTGTATACGGCATTGGCACCGAAACGCTCGATACGCGAACGATTTGGATGCACATAGGTGAAGTAGAAGCGCAGAAGGTTATCGCTGATCGCATAGAACGTCGTCTTTCGATCTGCCTTCCTGTTTATAGGATAGATGCATTTCACGGATTCGTTGTTGATCAGCTTATCAAGCAGCTTGGAAAGATTACCGGTATTGCGGGGATCCAGCCTCTCTCTTAGTTCAGAATAGGTCCTCTTCCCATTACCCAGTTCGCTGAGAAGGGAATAGACCGGCCCGATCTTGCGATACTCCTGCATGATGGTACGCTCTATCAACGTCCTTACTCGCCCCTCCGGTTCCAGGAAGAGGCTGATTATGTTCTCCTCCATGGTGTGTTCCGGATCGACTCTTTCCAAGGCTGCCGGAAGTCCCCCGAATATCGCATAGGATTCGACCTTCCATCTGATATCCGAGCTGGGAAAGAACAGGGCACTATCATAATAATCAAATGGCTCGACATGGACCGAAAGATCAAAACGGTCGAATAGAGGATTATCCCTATCCATCAGCTCCTTCATCACGGAGATCTCAGACCCACACAGAGCAATCTTCACACGGCTGCCTTTCAATCCATCGATGATCTTCTGCATCATGGAATCGGTCGCATCGCTGCCATATGCCTCCTTGAGGTTGCAATACTCATCAAGGATCACGAGGATATCCTCACCTAGTCCCCTTAGGAATCTGAAGAAATCAGGGAATGATCCGAATGAGCGATTGGAATCATTGAATACCAGGCAGTACTCCGATACAAGATCCCGGAGATTAGCAGAATAGTCCTCCTTCGTACAGAGATAGCTTACGACCTTGCCTTGGAAGCCATACGAAGCCTTGTCTATAAGCGCGGTCTTGCCTACCCTTCTCCTGCCATATACAAGCATGGCATGCATATCCGATGCCATGAAGCCAGAGATCTTCTTAAGCTCGATATCCCGGGAGATGAACATAGGCGGCTCCTCACTGAAATAAATTTCATTGAATTTAAATTCAGTAGAATCCTATATCATCGCAGCCATGCCGTCAATAATGATTTCCTCATGGTGATGGCGGCCCCGACCTATTATAATGAGCGAATGAGCGAAACGATCATACACCCATTCAAGCCGGTAGCGGATGAGTCCTCGCGCCTTCTGATACTCGGCACGTTCCCTTCAGTGAAGTCTCGCGAGGAAGGATTCTACTACGGACACTCGAGAAACAGGTTCTGGCCGCTGATGGAGGCGCTCTTCTCCGTACGACTTGAGACGATCAAGGACAAGAGGTCCTTCCTGCTGGAAAGGCATATAGCGCTATGGGACACGATAGCCTCCTGCCGCATAGAAGGCTCCGCAGATAGCTCCATCAAGGATATCATAGCCAATGATATAGAAGGCCTCATAAAGGACACGCGGATAGGGATCATCGTCACGAACGGACGGAAGGCAGATGATACCTATCATAGGTACATCCACCTCCACGATGATGTGATGATGCCGACGCTCTGCCTGCCATCGACCTCCCCTGCCAACGCCTCATGGTCATTCGACAGGCTTCTGGAAAGGTGGAGCATCATCAAGAGCTTTATCGATAAATGATTCTTAATTAAGAATGATATATTCGTTATGAATATACGGAACTGAAAGATTGCATGATATCATAACGATATATATAATATCAGCATGAATCGCTTGTTCCAGTTCGCATTCTCCAAGCTTAAGGGGGTAACGGTATTCGCCCTGGTAGGACGGTCCGGTACCGGCAAGAGCTATCATTCGAAGCTGGTGGCGGCGAAGTATCATATCGACCTCGTGATCGATGACGGCCTGCTGATAAAAGGCAACAGGATACTCGCGGGCCACTCCGCGAAGCAGGACTCTGATTTCCTCGCTGCGGTGAGGACCGCGGTATTCGACGATGAGGAGCATCGCAACCAGGTCATGAGCGCCCTGCTGAAGGAACACTACCGCAAGATCCTCATCATCGGGACATCCGAGAAGATGGTGAACAAGATAGCCAAGAGGCTTGAGCTTCCCCAGCCTGAGAGGATCATACACATTGAGGATATCGCCTCGCAGGACGAGATAGAGACTGCGATGAGGATAAGGTACACGGAAGGCAAGCACGTAATCCCCGTTCCTTCGATAGAGGTCACCCGCTCAGCCCCGCAGATCGTCTACGACTCGATGAAGGTCTTTATGGGACGCAAGGGACCGATGAAGAAGCAGACCTATGAGAAGACGATCGTCCGTCCTGAGTTCTCCCGCCCCGACAAGGAAGAGCTGTCAGAGGCTGTGCTGACGCAGATGGTGAAGCATGCCATAGGCGAATATGACCCCGTGATGAAGGTGAAGAAGGTACGAGGCACGAAGAATCAGGACTCGTCCTATTCAGTCTCGGTGATGCTGCAGCTCCCTGTCCGCCACTACATGAGTACAACGATATCAGACCTGCAGGAATACATCACCGAATGTATCGAGAAATACGGCGGCGTCATGATCCATTCCGTCTCTGTAGAGATCGAGGAATGGGGCTAGAGGTCATGCTCCTCGGCAAGCGTCCTAGGCTGCTGGGCCTTCTCTCCGCCGCTCTTCCTCCTGCGTCTCCTTGATTTCTTCGGTCCAGGGGAAAGCTCCTCATTAGCCGCGCTCTTACGGCCGAGGTTATTCGGCTTCTTACGCAGCACTCGGGCTTCCGCGGACTTCCTGCTGCGGCTACGCTTGTATCCCGCGTCCTCGAGGATCCTGTCAACGGCCTTCTCTATCTCATAGTTCGGAGGAGTCATCGGGGATATGAGGATCTTGGCCTGCCTGTAGCCTTCCCTGAAAAGCTCGTCAACGCTCATGCCTTCCGGGTCCTCGAACACGATAAGGGGCTTGATCAGGAGATAGACAGCCTCATCCTTCGAGATCGGGCTTCCGCTCTCCCTCCCCTCCTTCACGCGCCTGTCTAGCTCGGAAAGGGCCGCGTCCATCTCAGGGTAATCGAGATACACGGACATGAACGGAAGGATGTATGACAGCAGTCCGTACTTCTGCAGGTTATGGAATATGGCATCGGCAGATCCGGAGGAAAGTATCTTGGAGACCTCCTCTGTCAGCCTCGATGTAGAGCAATCCTCGATCCTTGAGGCATTGCGCTTTATGGCATGGCGCACGTCACGCCTAAGCGCGAAGCCCGTCGTCGCCTGATACTTCAGCGCCCTTATCATCCGCACGGGATCCTCCGAGAAGGAGTAGCTTAGAGGAATGAGGGAGCGTATCTGGCGGCGCCTGAAGTCCTCCATCGCATCGTTGAAGTCCAGAAGCTGTCCGTTCGAAGGATCGTAATAGAGGCTGTTTATGGAGAAATCACGACGCTTGGCGTCCTGCTCTATGCTGCCATAGACGTTATTGCGGCCATCCTCGAAGTTCTCCTCATCGGAGCGGAAGGTCGTGACCTCGATGATCTTGCTGCCGAAGAAGAGGTGGACGATGCGGAAACGGCGGCCGATGATGCGGGAATTCCAGAACATCCTCTGCACCTGCCGCGGAGATAGGGAGGTCGCTATATCGAAATCCTTGGGCTGGCGTCCGAGCATCATGTCGCGGATAGCTCCTCCTACTATATAGGCCTCGCCGCCTGCCGCCTGTATCTTCCTTATAGCCCAGAGCGCATCCTTGTCGATCTGGCTATTGCGTATCTCATGCTCTCTCTGAGTATATATCCTAGCGATAGGAACGCTCCTACCCCTTCCATCGTCCTTGTATCTTATGAACACGATTCAACAATATAGGTTATCGTCCTCATTAGCAAGAGAGAGCGGTATGAAAACCGCCCTCTACATCGCCTATGAAGGCCTCGTCGTTCATGCATGCGATAGCATCTCAATAACTTTCTCTGCGGCCTCGATCTCGGCAGGGCCTAGTGGACCGAACGGTTTTCGAGCATAGCCATAATCGATACCCTCGACCTTTGAGATAATGTATTTCGAAATGTTGAAATGCTTACCATTAAGCGTCATCAGCTTTATGTATTCATTCATCTCATCCTGCACCTTGCGAGCCGCTTCAAAGTCATTAGAACAGCATAGCTGCCTAAGTTTGAGAACCAAGGGAGCAATCATGTTATACGTACTCCCTATTGCCCCATCGCACCCCATGGCCAATCCGCATATGCACATCTCATCAGATCCATTGTAGATTATAAGATCCGGATCAGAATGCTTTATCGCCTGTAGAGCCGCAAAGTCGTTATATGTGAACTTCAATCCCTGGATTCTTGGATTATCACGCAAGCGAGCCATGATGGAAGGCGTTATGACAACCCCGCTGAACTTCGGCATATTGTAAACGATGAATGGCTTATCAGAAGCATTAGCCAGATCATTGTAATACTGGATCAGATCATCTTCTGAAAAATGATAATAGAATGGTGGAACAGATGAAATCGCATCAACCGGTAGATCAGCACTATGTCGTACAAGATCAAGAGTAAGATCTGTCCCGATTGCACCACAATGACTGATGATAGTCTTTCTGGAAGCATTGACCTCAATAACCGCTTCAAGTACCTTCTTCCTCTCGGCCGGCGTCATCAAGAATGCTTCCCCAGTGCTTCCGTTCACATAAAATCCGTCGATTCCCTGCCCTATCAGGTATTCAACATGCTTCTGCAATGAGTCATAAAGGATCTTCCCATCCTTATCGAATGGAGTAAACAATGCCGCATAGATACCTGAGAGATTCTTTCCCATAATCTTCCTCCTTATAATATGCATCCTACTTGCCGTAATTCGCTATTGATCTTCTTACCATCTACTTCTGCCACATCGATATTCCCATCGAAGGCAAATGCACAGGCCAGTCCAGCAGCCTGACCAGACATCATAGCAGGTCCCGTAACACGTATCGGTCCTAGTACCTCTCTAGAAACACTTATGCACCTCCCGCAAGCTACGATATTCGAAATTTCCTTTGGGAGCAGACAACCATATGGAATATTGATTCCGATATGCTTCCTTTTGACATCCGGATTCTCAACAGAACCAAGCATAGGATCGAAACTTGGTCGAAGTGGATCAGGGAGGTCAAAATTGTATGTGGATCTTACTACGGTATCCTCATATGTCGTTCCATTCTCAGCCTCAGACAGGGTTACGTAAGCCCGCCCATCTATCCTTCTAGATTCACGGATTCCAATACGGTCTGCAGTCCATCGTAGACGAGCATTCTGAAATCCGGGGAAATACTCTTTCATTATTGCAAGAAGATCAGATGTTTCCTTGCGTCCATCCATCATCGCAGCAGTAATCGAATCCGCATCGGTACCATCCACGCCAACCTGCCTTACGGTATTAAGCATGCAGACATCCTTATCATTTAGTTCTATCGAAATGAATATCTCATAAGGAAATGTCCAAATACCTTTTTCCCTAAGATCCTTAATGATCTCTATAAGCTTCGGACTTTTATGCGCATTCTGATATCGTACATATTCATCCATATCTACATTATCGATATGCGCGATAAGCGTAGCCGGAGTCATTAGATGATCATCGTCTCGTCCCTTGTGGCAGGGACATCCGGCAAGGAAAGACAGCTGGGCATCTCCTGTAGCGTCAACGAATGAATGAGCTTCAAATGCCCTTATGCCTCCCTGATCAGATACATAGGCTCTCATTACACGTCCATCTTCCACATCAACCCCGATAAGAGTAGAAAACAGATACGGCTTTATCGATGAAGCTTGAATCATCTCATCAAGATAAAGCTTAAGTGCCTCTATATCACAGGCAATTCCTGCCGCCATACGGGGATACCATCCAAATGGATTGTTGTTATAAACATCAATGGTATCGGGATCGATTGCCTTCTTCATAGAAATCAGGGAGTCTGTGATCTCATCAAACAACCCCCCGACTTCTCTTACCATCTGCTGACTGCTAACATCCCATCGCCGGCCTCCCAGAAGATGGCATACCCCTCCGCTTGTCATGTTCCCACCGAAAGCTCCCCCTCTTTCAATCAAAGCAACGGAAAGCCCCTTTCTGGAAGCCTGTATAGCTGCAGCGATACCGCTTGGGCCGCTACCTACCACTACGACATCGTATGTCTCTAGAGAATAAACATCAGACCCGAATCTCATATGCTCCCCTGGCATTCACCGTTTAATGAGATGACAGGCAACCTGATGCCCATCGCCCACATCTATCATTGAAGGTTCCTCGACCTTACATACGTCCATCGCATTAGGACACCGAGTACAAAACGGACAGCCTTTAGGCTTGTTGAGGGGAGAGGGAATCTCGCCAACAAGCTCTATCCGCCGCCTACGTCTCTCATTTGCAGGATCTGGGGTCGGAACAGATGACAACAGAACCTTCGTATATGGATGCATAGGATTCTTAAACAGATCATGCTTCTCGGCAGTCTCCACTATCTTACCGATATACATGACAGCGATCCTATCGCTGATATGCCGGACGACACTGAGATCATGAGCTATGAACAGATAAGCTAGGCCCATCTTCTCCTGCAGATCCTGAAATAGGTTGATTACCTGTGCCTGTATGCTGACATCCAAAGCTGCGATTGGTTCGTCACAGACCATGAATCTTGGATTAAGCGACAGGGATCTGGCAATACCTATCCTTTGCCGCTGCCCTCCAGAGAACTCATGAGGAAAGCGATTCATGTATCTTGGATCCAATCCAACGATCTCAAGCAACTTCCTTGCCGTATCTTCTTTTTGGGAATGTGTGATGACCTTATGTTCTATAAGCGGATCTGTCACGATATCCATTACACACATGCGAGGATTCAAAGAAGCATACGGATCCTGGAACACCATCTGCATCTCATGTCGCAATGGCAGCATCTCTTTCTGAGAGAAACCAGATATATCCTGCCCCTTATAGACTATACTTCCGCTTGTAGGTTCTATAAGCTTCAGAATCGCACGTCCCGTAGTGGTCTTTCCGCATCCAGACTCCCCTACTAGTCCAACTGTCTCTCCTGCATGGACATTGAATGATATACCATCTACAGCCTTTACCTCAGCAACGGTTTTCTTGAAAAGGATACCTCGTCTTACGGGGAAATGAACATGCAGATCCTTGACCTCAAGCAAAACATCCTTACCTTGCATTATCTCCCTCCTGTTCATGCATTAAAGCAGGCAACTTTATGCCCCTTACCGACCTCCCGGAGAGACGGGCATTCCTTTCTGCAGATTTCCGATGCCACATTGCATCTAGGAGCAAACGGACATGAAGTAAGCTTATGATTCAGGATCGGAGGATACCCTCCGATAGAAGATAGGCGCTTCTGCTCAACATCGATATTCGTGGAAGGAAGGCTATTCAGCAATCCTGTCGTGTATGGATGCATGGGTCTGTAATATAGATCATCGACTGGAGCTGTCTCTACTATCGTTCCTGCATACATCACGTTTACCGTATCGGCAAGGCCCGCGACTACGCCAAGATCATGGCTTACCCATATTATCGATGTTCCAAGCTTCTTCTTAAGATCCTTCATCAAGTCCAGTATCTGGCTTTGGATCGTCACGTCTAAAGCAGTAGTAGGCTCATCTGCTATAAGGATATTCGGTCGGCACATCAGAGCCATGGCAATCATCGCCCTTTGTCTCATTCCTCCGGAAAACTGACTTGGATAATCCTTCAATCGTGTCCCAGCTTCAGGAATACCAGTCATTTCCATCAATCTCTGAGCCTCCTTGAGAGCATCTTTCTTCGAACACCTGAAATGCTCTACATACCCCTCAATCATCTGGTCTCCGATAGTCATTACCTGATTGAATGCCGTCATTGGATCCTGAAAGATAACGGATATCTCCCGTCCTCTATATGGACGAAGCTGCTTATTAGTCAGCTTGATAAGATCAACATCTCCCTTATAGATCGCACTACCTGCCTCAATCTTCCCAGGAGGCATCGAAATAAGCTTCAGCAATGACATGGAACTAACGGTCTTACCACATCCCGATTCTCCTACTACTCCAAGGGTCTCCCCTTCATGAAGGGTATATGATATGCCATTAACGGCATAAGTCGATCCATCTCTCTTATGGAAGGCAACGTTCAGATCCTTCACATCCAGAATAATGTTATCTGTCATTTATCCCCTCCATTTACAGATTTGACCGTGGATCCAGAGCATCACGAAGTCCGTCCCCGACGAAGTTTATACTCAAGACAGTCAATGCAATCATTATTCCAGGAGGAATCCAAAGCCATGGACGAGTCGACAACGTTACAAGCGTAGAAGCATCCTTCAGCATATTCCCCCAGGTAGGAGTCGGCAGGAGGACCCCAAGGCCTAGGAACGAAAGGCTGGCTTCCGTCATTATCGTATCAGCCATCGTGAACGTCGTATTTACTATGATTGGACTAAGCGCATTAGGAATGATATGGGCAAACAATGTCTTGAATCTATTTATCCCCAATGCCCGATCAGCCTCTATGAATTGCCTCTCTCGAATATAAAGGATCTCACCCCGCGTAATCCTTGCAGCATTCGTCCACTTCAATAAAGCTATCGCAAGCATCGTATTTCCGAGGCCTGCTCCCAGTATCGAAACAAGAACCATGCATATAACAAGGAAAGGAAAGCACATCATCGTATCAGTAAAGCGCATGATGATGTTATCGACCTTTCCGCCAAAGAACCCTGCTATTCCCCCTAGGGTTATTCCAATCAATGCAGAGCATATCGCTGAAACGAAGCCAACGGAAAGGGATACTCGACCACCAAGCATCAGACGCATGAAGACATCCCTGCCTAAAGCATCCGTCCCCATTATGTTTCCTTTCTGCGGTCCTACGTTCAACGAAGCATAATTGACATCAAATGCTTTCGAGGAATCTCCAATTAGCGGGTAAAACACAGACATCAATGTAATCAGGACAAGGAGGATCAATCCCGTGACAGCAAGCTTATGTCTGAAGAATCGGAGAACTGACTTACGGAAGAATCCTTCTGACGCAAATACTTCATCAGGTTCATTTATGATATTCCTACGTCTAAGCATCATATACTCCTTTTCATTCGTACCTGATCCGTGGATCGACTAGCGCATATGCAATATCAGTAAGAAGATTGCTGATCAGCACAACCACGCTGGAAAAAAGACAAAGCCCCATAAGCAGACTCTGGTCCCTCTGGATAACGGCCGTATTGAAAAGAGTCCCCAATCCAGGCCACTGGAAGACCTGCTCTATCATTATCGCCCCAGAAAACATTACCGGTATGTTTATACCTATCAGGGTAATTATCGGGATGAGCGCATTTCTTAATGCATGACGTGTCAGGACATTCCGTTCCTTTATTCCCTTGCTCCTAGCAGTCCATATATAATCTGCATTCAATACCTCAAGCATACTAGCTCGGCTATAACGCAGGAATTCAGCTATCCTAAGTATCGAAAGAGATAAACATGGCAAGAAAAGATGCTTTAGCAAATCGACGATATCAGTCGACCCCATCCTATGCATTCCACTTGTGGGAAATATCGGGAACTTCAACGCCAGAAGATATACCAGGAACAAGCCGACAAAGAATATCGGGACGCTTCTTCCTATAAAGCTTATGACTGTAAGTACATAATCAGCTATGCTATATTGTTTCACAGCAGAAAATATACCGAGAGCAACTCCGATTATTATCGAAAGGATCAATGAGGTTCCCATAAGAAGCACGGTAGGACCTATTCGCAGCTTGATCATCTCCCACACAGGCTGAAATGTGACCTGGCTTACCCCCATATCTCCTCTTATCAATTGGCCTAGCCATCTGAAATACCTAGTAACAGCAGGATCATTCAATCCCATGTTCTCACGCTGCTGTTCGATTGCTTCTGCAGTTATTGATCCATCACCGCTTGCAAACATAGCCATAGCAGCATCGCCTGGCATAAGGTTAGCTAATGCGAATACGATTATCGTAACCAATATAAGCATGGGGATCGAAATCAGGATCCTACGCAGAATGTATTTTCCCATAACCTCTTCCAATGAACCTGGGTTGCCCGAATGGATCTCCAGGCAACCCAACGACATTCCTCAAACGTGGCGGCTAATCAAGCCACCCCTGAAGGACGCGATCATTCAACGACATACCACTTCTCTATCTCGTTATAGACTCCGAGGTTGAAAAGAATAGATCCCTGTTCCTCAAAATGCTCTCTAGGTCCAACGACCTTTGTAGAGAAGCCAAGATCCCTTATGTCAAACCACAGCCATACCCTGACAGCATCCTCGTTGATTATCTTCGAGATCTCCTGATAATAAACGGCCCTATCCTCAATATCAGAATACTGCTTACCAAGCTCGAATAGCTCATCAACTCTTGGATTCGAATAGTTATATGCAAGCATCTCCCCGCTCTTGAGTCCCGTCTCTGCCAGTGACGGATCAAGGCTCATTCCTGTACCATTATGCAGCATATCGATCCTGTCGCTTGTATTAAGTGCTGTAGTACCAGCAGCATCAAGATACTGAAGGTTTACGTTCACGCCAACAGCTGCCCAATACTGCTGACAGGCCTGCAGAAGATTAATCGTAGTCTGATCATTCATCGTATAGTACAGGGTGTGGGTCTTACCGCTATATCCAGCCTCATCGAGTAACTGCTTGGCAAGATCCGGATTATACTCATACGGATTAAGATCTTCAGCATGAGCCCATTCCTGCGGGAATATGTCAAGAGCCCTCTTTGCTCCAGGATAGAGATTTGCAAGCATGGTATCAACATCAAGAGCATACATAAGGGCCTGCCTTATCTCCTTCTTCGACCAGTCCTCATCATTATGATTCAGCATGATCGTTGATGCAGATCCTTTATCCATGGTTACGACAACATGATCAGGAATCGACTGATAATACGCCCTATCATCAGGAACGATTGAAGTACTCTCATAGAATGTCGTATGGATCTCCCCGCTTGCATATGCATTCAGCATCGCAGCAGCATTCTCATAAATGACATAGTACATAGTCTCTATGATCGGGGCTCCATCATAATAATCCTCATTCCTATCAAGCCTGATATACTGATCAGGAACATACTCGGTATACTTGAAAGGACCTGTACCAATCCTTGCTTTCCAGAAATCATGTGCGACGACATCCTCTGGTGCCACATCCTTAAAGATATGGTACGGGAATATCACAAGATAAACCTGCTCTATCCTCATCCAAAGAGGAATCGCACTTGTGAGTTCCACTCTCACGGTCTTATCATCAATCTTCGTTACACCGCTAAGGATATCAGTATCTCCACTCTGAACAGCATCATATCCTGCAATCGAAGCGGCCTTGCCGTTCCACCTTGTAGCAACCCTTGGATTTGCCCAGGCACTATAGGACCAGATGAAATCATCTGCCGTGACATCAACCCCATCATGCCACTTCGCATCCTCACGTATATGAAGTATCCAAACCTTTCCATCTTCCTGCATCTCATACGATTCAACGAGAAGAGGCTTCAGTTCTCCATTCCAGGATATCGCCACGCCCGGCTGATTCACAGTAGAGTCAAGACGATGAGCCGTCGTCGTTATGAATGAAGACTCCCCTTGAGATGCCTTGGTGACAGCTTCATAGTAAATCTGCTCCTTTGCCATCTTCGGCGTTCCATCAGCTGTAGCACTAGATGCATTAGCTTCCGACTGGCCTCCGGCATACACTGATACAACCATTAGCAGAATTAGAAATACTGCCGCGATTTTCCTCATATGACCTCCTTTTATATATTTCCATACATCAATAGAAAATATTTCATAAGATCAGTATGGAAATAAAAACCTTCCTGTGATATATCACTATATATATCACATAATATAGGAAAAACAAGCTAAATTTATCATAAGGACAGACTATGGCAAGAATACAGGCAGCAGCTATCGAGAATCTAATGAATACCATAGACGATAACGAAGAGAGGAAGGAATCCTTAACATCTGAAGTGTATTCCATACTCCTTGCAATGCTTGTTAATGAAGACATCCCTTCTGGAACGATCCTAAACAGAAGGACAGTAGCCAATCAGCTTGGAGTAAGCGTCGCTCCGATCCTTGAAGCATTCAATAGATTAGAATGGGAAGGCTTCCTAAAGACAATCCCTAGAAAAGGAACCATGGTGATAGTTCCCAGCGTTACAGACGTGATTGAAAACATGATCGTAAGAGAAGCTTTAGAAGCCCAGGCTGCCAGAATGATAAATGGCAAGAAGATCATGGATCATCTTGACAGTCTTATGCCCCTTGCAATACAGCTTGATTCATCACTTATATCAGATGATCGAAGCAATATATGCCTTGAGAATGAGTTTCATGGATCTCTAATGAAGCTTACAGGAAACAAAGCCCTCATTACTGAGCATGAACGGCTCCTTAATCGTAGGCTATTCCTTTCTTTGCATAACAAGCTGCTATATACGACAAAAGACCAGAAAATGATCGATACACATCAGCACCTTCTATCTCAACTAACTACAGAAGACCCTGACTTAGCGGAGAAAGCCATACGCTATCATCTAGGTACAAGTCGAATCAGCCTCGAAAGGATGCTAAAGAATACAGAGAAGTATGATACTACTGAATAAGAGAATCCAGATAGGATCCTCTCCTTTCAGCATTTCACCCTCAGACATCACTGCCTTTCCTCCACGTTCCGCGTGGCTATCAGATCCGCGCCTGAGGAGAGGATATCGTGGACGATGACATCGCCTATGCGGACAGGAGCCTTCACACGGAGTCCCTTGATTACCTCCATGATGGGGAATATAAGGCTCTTTGACACTGCCTTGTCCAGGCGCACGCTCACGATCTCCATCTCACCTCCATCCACAAGGACCGATGATGCGATGGTCCGCTTGGGATCGCGCACCTCCTCCTTGGCATACTTCTCGCCACGGGGACAGAGATTACCTGCCACCGAGACGATCCTCTCACCATCGATCTCCACCTCCAGCCTGCAGCCATTAGGGCAGATCACGCATGTAAAGCTCTTCCTCATACTACCTCGACCTCGACGTTTCCTTCTTTTCCGATGCTTCCTGCCGCGATATCGATATTCACCATCTCCGCAGGATTGAGCCTGCGATAGCGCCTCTCCACTATGACCTGCTCTCCTTGCCTTACCCTCACGGTAGAATCGGAGGATAGGCCTCGCACCCTGAATGACAGGGAGAAGGCCGATGAGGAGCTTAGACGCTGGGGTACGACATGGGCGATTCCCCTTCCCGCCATGACCTGCAGCCTCCTGTCAGGAGAGAGGCCATCGCCTATGAAGGAAGCGACGCCTGCGGCAAGACGCTCGGACTCAAGCGAGACGAAATCAACAAGGTCATGGACATGCAGCACGTTCCCAGAGCTGAAGATCCCGGGAATCGATGTCATCAGGCTCTCATCCACGACCGCACCGGAAGTCCTCTCATCGATCTCTATTCCCGCATCCTTGAGCAGATCGTTCTCCGGCCGTAGCCCGACAGAGAGGATCAGCGTATCACAGGGATAATAGACCTCGGTCCCTGGGATCGGAGCCATGCTTCCGTCTACCTCGCTGACGGTAACGCCCTCAAGCCTCTCCTTACCATGTATATCGGTGACGGTATGCCTCAGATAGAGGGGGATCCCATAATCATCGAGGCATTGCGTGATATTCCGGTCAAGGCCGTTCGGATGGTCCTGTATCTCGAACACTGCCTTTACCGAGCAGCCCTCAAGCGTCATCCTCCTGGCCATTATCAGGCCGATATCACCGCTCCCGAGAATGATCACATCATGTCCCGGCATCCTGTTATAGATATTCATATAGGCCTGCGCGGTTCCCGCGGTGAAGACACCGGCAGGACGCTCTCCGGGAATCATGATGGAGCCGCGGGAACGCTCCTTGCATCCCATCGTCAGTATTACCGCACCCGCCTTGTAGACATGCAGGCCGGACGGAGTGGCCACCTTTACGATCCGCTCTGGGGAGAGGGAGGTAACGGTGGAATCCGTATGGAACTCTATTCCCCGCCTCTGCACCTCATCGATGAAGCGCTGGGCGTACTCCGGGCCGGAAAGGCTCTCCCCGAAGCGATGAAGGCCGAATCCATCATGGATGCACTGCCTGAGTATCCCCCCGAGCCTATGCTCCCTCTCGAGTATCACGATATCGTGGATACCACGCTTATCAAGCTCGACAGCCGCGGCCAATCCCGCTGGTCCTCCTCCGATAATGACGACATCCCTGCTCTCTATCATCCTCAGGCCTTCCTCATCTTCCCGGTAAGCAGCCATGATCCGCTACGCATATAGCGGACATCCTCAGGCTTCTTCCCCGTTTCCTTCTCGATAAGCTGCTCTATCTTCATCTGGCAGAATCCACCCTGGCAGCCACCCATCATCGCCCTTGTCCTGTACTTGATCCCCGTGAGGGTCGAGACGCCGAGAGGGTTGTGTATCGCCGCGATGACATCGGCTTCGGTGACCTCCTCACAGGAGCAGATCATATGCCCATGGCGGGAATCGGCGGCTATCGCCTGCGCCCTCTCATCATCATCCATCGCGGCAAATCGCCTTGCAGCCTTGCGCACCGGATCGAAATCATCACGCAGCCGGAGGTCCATCCGTCCTTCCATCAGGGATATCGCATAACGCGCGATCGGAACGGCCGCGGTAAGGCCAGGGGACTCTATGCCTATGAGATTGACGGCCTTCGGCGCGATATCATCCCTTATCTCAATGCGGAAATCCTGTATGCGTCCCTCATCATCCACCCACTTCGGAAGTATGCCGGAGAAGGTCCTTATCACATC
>CASFZR010000010.1 GCA_949299185.1 uncultured Spirochaetales bacterium | reverse complement strand
GCCGAGGATAAGGCTCTTCTTCATAACGGGGGTGGTGAAGCTCTCGAACCTCTCGGTCTTCTCGAAGATGAACAACCTGGTGGACCTATCGATGGATCCCCGCTTCGCCTCAGCCTTCGGCTACACCGATGAGGAGCTATTGGAGTACTTCGGGGAGGGGATAGACGAATACTACGAAGCCCATAGGGATGAATACTCCTCACGTGATGAGTTCGCCATGAGGATAAGGGAGTACTACGACGGCTATCGCTTCTCCCCTGACTCCGATGTGACGGTGTACAATCCCGTATCCATAGGCTACTTCTTCAACGAGGAGTGCCGCTTCCGCTGCTACTGGAACATGACAGGGGTGCTGTACTACACAGGATATCTCACGATAAGGGATGGTAATGAGAACGGTGTGACCCTGCGTTTCCCTAACCGTGAGGTGTCATCTTCATTCACGGAATTCCTTGTCTCAAGGTATGCGACTAAGGGAATAGGGGCCTTGGTGTATAAGGGAAGCGTCGCGATGACGCATGGCGATGTAGAGGAGCTTGTGGATATCCTGAACAGCTATCTCTCGCTCTTCAGCTACCAGCTTGTTGAGAAGGAAGGAGAGAGAACGTTCCATATGCTCATCCATGCCTACATGGTATGTCTGGGAAGCTATGCGTATCCTGAGGATCCAGGGTACAAAGGCAGGGCGGATGAGGTGGTGAGGTATGGCAGCTACATCTACATCTTCGAGCTGAAGAGAGGAGATGGGGCAGAGGCCGCGCTGAGGCAGATAAAGGATAAGGGCTATGCCGATAAGTACCTTGCGGAGGCGAGGCACGGCGGTAAGCATATCATCATCTGCGGCCTCGATATCTCATCGTCGGAAGGAAAGGTCGTGGACTACAGATACGAGGAGGTCATATGAGGCTGACGTGGATAGGCCACTCCTGCTTCAGGGTGGAAGATGATGGTTATTCTATAGTCATCGATCCATATTCCGATGGCTCTGTAGAAGGGCTTTCGGATGTGAGGGAAGAGGCCTCTGAGGTACTATGCACCCATGAGCATGGTGATCACTCCTTCCGCGATGGAGTGAGGATCTCGGAGCCTTCATCCACTCCGTTCTCCGTTGAGCATATCGATACATTCCATGATGACGCAGGCGGCACGAAGAGGGGAGGGAACAGGATCTACATCATCAGCGATGGCAGGACCCGGATAGCCCATCTGGGGGATCTGGGATGCAGGCCGGAGCATATCGAGAGGCTACAGGGGCTTGATGTCCTCATGATCCCTGTCGGAGGCTTCTTCACCATAGATGGAAGGGAGGCTGCCGCGCTCGTGAAGGAGCTTAGGCCCCGTATCACGATACCGATGCACTACCGCAGCGTCGAGCATGGATTCGGCTTCGATGTGCTCAGCACTGCCGATGATTTCCTCTCGGCCTTCACTGGTGACGTTGAGAGGCTTGATGGCTCATCCATTGATACGGATGATACCCATAAGTCTATAGTAGTGCTTAATCCAAGGAATATGATAGATAAATGATAATCATATAATGATCATATAGTTAATCTGTCATAATGAATATCAACATTACTATCTTGATATAATAAAGGCCTCCAGATCGTTATGGAGGCCTTCTGTCACACCGGCACCTTACTGGTTCTTCTCCGCGTAATGCGAGAACTCCATGCTGAACGTGCCACGGCCCTGGGTCGCTGACCTGAGGACGGTGGTGTAGCCGAACATCTTTTCCAGAGGGGCTTCTGCCGTTACGAGATCCGCGCCGGGCTTTGACTCCATGGAGAGTACGATGCCTCCGCGCTGTGTGAGGGAGGAGATGACGTCTCCTATATACTCGGATGGGGCTGAGGCCTGCACCTTCATCACCGGCTGCATCAGCACTGGCCCTGCCTCGCTGGCGATGCGGTCGAAGGCCATGGCCGCGCAGGAGGTGAATGCGAATGGTGTGGAGGTATTCTCATCATATTTGATATCCGTTACCTCTGCCTCGATATCGGTACATTCATAGCCGTATCTGATACCACCCTGGAAGGCTCCGTTGATGCCGTTGGTGATGGCTTCCACTATCTCCTCCGGGATATCGCGGGTATTGGCCGTGATCCTCAGGCTGTTGCCGCTCTTGGGAGGAAGCGGGCGCACGGTAAGTGAGAGCGTCGCATTGTTCTCCTTTCCGGCGATGGTGCGGGAGAACTCCTCGGTGCCGGATGCCTCGGATCTGATGCACTCCCTGTAGGATACCTGCGGATTGCCGACCCTGGCGTCGATCTTCATCTCCTTGGTGATCCTCGTGACGAGGACATCGAGGTGAAGCTCTCCCATACCGGAGATTATCAGCTGGCCGGTCTCTGCATCGTCCTTGTATGTGAAGGTCGGATCCTCCATCGCAAGGGTCTCAAGCGCCTTGTGGAGCTTGTCCTGCTCCGCGGTACTCTTGGGCTCGATCGCTATGGATATCACGGGATTGGGGAACTGCATCTTCTCCAGGAGGAAGGGATGGTTCTCCTGCCCGATGGTATCTCCTGTCTGGGCAAGGCGGAAGCCGATGATCACTCCGATATCCCCGGCCTTAAGCTCTGAAAGCTCCTCGCTGCGGTCCGCGTGCATCCTCAGCAGCCTGTTAACCCTTTCCTTCTTGCCCTTGGTTATGTTGTAGAGGGCGATACCCTTCTTCAGCACGCCTGAGTATACGCGCACGAAGCACATCGGACCTGCCTGCGGATCGACCTGGATCTTGAAGATAAGCGCCTCGAGAGGGCCATTGATGTTATGGGTAATTTCCTCGGTCTTGCCGTTCTTGGCGTTGATCGTCTCCATCGGCTTGGCTTCGACAGGGGAGGGAAGGAGCGCGACGATGCCGTCAAGCAGCGTCTGCACGCCGATGTTCTTCAGCGAGGATCCCACGAATACGGGAAGGCATTTCCTTTCCAGCGTCGCCTTCCTCAGCGCCGCTATGATCATATCCCTGGGGATATCCTCACCGGCGAAGTAAAGCTCCATGATCTCATCGGAGAAGGAGGAGGCGCTGTCTATGAGCTTCTCCCTCCATTCCTCGGCCCTGTCCTTCTCGCTCTCGGGGATGGATGAACGGGTTATCGTCTTGCCATCATCCGCGGGGTCGAAGGTGAGGTATTCCATGCTCATCAGGTCTATGATGCCTGAGAATGCGCTCTCTGATCCCACGGGGATGTAGAGTGGCACGGGATGCTCAGAGAGCTTCTTCTCCATCTCCGTAAGAACCTCGAAGAAGTCAGCGCCGAGCCTGTCCATCTTGTTGACGAACGCTATGCGCGGGATATCGTACTTATCGGCCTGGCGCCATACCGTCTCCGTCTGCGGCTCTACGCCACCGACTGCACAGAAGACGCCAACCGCGCCGTCGAGGACGCGGAGGGAACGCTCGACCTCAGCGGTGAAGTCTACGTGTCCCGGGGTGTCGATGATGTTTATCTGATGATCGCGCCAGTAGCAGGTGGTGGCTGCGCTCGTGATCGTTATGCCCCTGTCCTGCTCCTGCTGCATCCAGTCCATCGTCGCTTCGCCGTTATCGACCTCGCCGATCCTGTGGTTCTCGCCTGTATAGTAAAGTATCCTTTCCGTCGTTGTCGTCTTGCCGGCATCGATATGGGCCATGATGCCTATGTTGCGTATGCTCTTCTCGTCCATAGCGGTGTAAACATACCACAAAAGGGGATGCTATGTAACTATGGGGAATCAGGTTAAGGGCCATTTCTCCAGCCATGCGGATCGCGATCATGCGAAAAGCACAGAAATCCATTAGTTATCCTATGTTACTACGTATGAAGAGATCGTATCAGAATGTCAAATAAAAATTTGACAAAATGAAATTTAATATTCTTCTCTACGTGAATAAGGAGGATGTCTGCATCTCCTTTGAACGGCATTGTGAATTGACTATGTGATAAAACTGTCACATACTTTAAAGGTGAAGTACAAGGTCGTGATGAGGAATAGGGTACGGCATATCTCTGAAAGGATGCCGAAGAGGATGCAGGACAGGCTTGATATCCTTGTCAAGGACCTTGAGGAGAATGGAGCCTTTAGGAAGAATTGGCCGAATTTCTCCGAGCTAGGAGCAAATAGGTATCATTGTCATCTAGGGTATCATTGGGTAGCCTGCTGGCTGTGGGAAAAAGGGACGATAGAGATAGAGGTGTATTATGCAGGTAGTAGAGAGAACGCACCATATTGATGTGATCATAAACAGCGGCGCGGAGTCCATCCTTCCTCTCATCAGGGAGAAGTATCCTGAAGCAAAGGTCGTGTATGACGATGATGATGAACTCGTGGAGGTGTGTGAGACCGGGTGGTTCAAGGAGACTGAGAAGAGGCTAGAAGAGAATCCCGGCTTGCGCCTTGATGCTTATAGATGGAGGGCCGGGGCCATGACGCAGAAAAGGCTTGCAGAGCTTTCCGGTGTGTCTAGGGAGACTATATCCCGCATTGAGAATGGCAGGGTTCCCATGACGCTATCTGTCGCGAAGAAGCTTGCGCCCCATCTCAAGATCGATTACCGGAAGCTGATATAGGTCTTGTATCCTTCACTTTCCATTTCTCCAAGGCGGCCTTTTCCGTCTCCTTGATAGGCGATGCCTGTCCGGGTAGTATCATGTCATGGACAGATCCGATGCAGCTGCGTTCCTCTTGGATAAGGATCGCCTTGCCTATTGCGATATGATAGACGTCCTCCGCTCAGAGGAGGGGACGGAGATCACGTTCCTCTCAGATGACGGGATGCTTATCCGCCATCCATGCTCCACGTACATGGCAGCGTCATTCTCCTCTTCCTGTTCCTGGATAGATCCGTTCATCATCTCCGCGCGCCTCGTGGTATCGCACGGACAGGGGCTTTCTGACTATCTCTGCTCAATGGGCCTCGAGCAGGGGGAGCCATGCTATCTCTTCGTATATGAAGGAGATCGCATAGGGAAGGATTACTCCTCTATAAGGCCTCTTGGACCGGAACATGCGGAAATGGCTGCCGAGGCATATGGCCATGAGGTAGGATATATCCGTGAGCGCATCGATGCAGGGAGGCTATGGGGTATCTTCTCTGGCGCGGAGCTTGCCGGCTTCGGAGGCTTCCATAGCGAGGGCGCGATGGGGATGCTTGAGATACTGCCCCGCTATAGGCGAATGGGATACGGCAGGCTGATGGAGTCCTTCCTCATCGACAAGGCCCTTTCTGAGGGACGCATGGCGTACTGCAATGTATATCGGTCAAACGAGTCATCGATCTCGCTGCAGAGGCGTCTTGGGCTTGTGGCTTCCGACATGCTCACATCGTGGCTGTGGAGGGATGAGTGATCCTCTCCTCCAAGGCGTTCCGCTGATGCTGGTAGATGCTCTTCTTCCCTGAGGCTATGTAGGAGATCGCGACGACGATGAAGAGCATCGCAGGCTCGGAGTATCCGAAGAGTTCCAGGCCGAGCGCGAAGCAGACGAGGGGAAGGTTCGTGCCTCCAGAGAGCATGCCTATCGCTCCGAGCGCCGCGAATGTCGGCTGATGGAGGGA
This sequence comes from uncultured Spirochaetales bacterium, assembly GCA_949299185.1. Taxonomy (GTDB): domain Bacteria; phylum Spirochaetota; class Spirochaetia; order Sphaerochaetales; family Sphaerochaetaceae; genus Ornithospirochaeta. Next base: position 37,088 of record CASFZR010000010.1, on the reverse strand, counting down.
GAAGATCGTGGCGAGCGTATAGCCGAATGTGCCTCCTGTGACAAGTAGGGGTACGACCTCTCCGCCGACGAATCCTGCCGATATCGAGAGGAAGACTAGGAGGGCCTTCAGCGCGAAGGAGAAGAGCGGCACGCCGTTACCGTTCATCGAGTCATACAGCAGCGTCAGCGAGAGCCCGTTGTAATCATCGCGTCCGGTAAGCTTATATGAGATGAGGAAGATCGTCGCGGCTATCACCGAGGGAACGATGGTGCGCAGCGCTGGGTGCTTGAATCTCCGCTTCAGCCTTGCCTTGAAATCCTCAAGAAGGAATACGAAGAGCCTTGCGAGGAGTCCTACGGCCACCGCGATAAGGATCGCCTGGACCATGCTGGTGAAGTTCAGCGGAAGGGTCTCGAATGGCGGTATCTGCATCACGTGTATCCCAGCGTACTGGGAGACGATCACGGAGGTGAATGCCGATACCATGCAGGGAAGCATCACCGAGAGCCGCAGGATATCAGGGGAGGCGAATGTCATGCCGAATATCGTGCCGGTGACGGGCGCGGAGAAGAGCCCTCCGAAGGCCGCGGCGGCACTTACCATGAGATAATAGTCTCCTCGTCCTCTATGCCCGCTCCAGGAAAGCCGCTTGTCCAGCCTGTACCCAAGCTCTCCGATCGCGAGACCGATCTGGACTCCTGCGCCTTCCTTTCCCACCGAGGCGCCTGTGAAGTGGGCGGTAGCGGCGGCGATGTAGGCGACAAGCCCCATCATCGGCGTGATCCTGAACTTCGCCTTCTTCCTCTCGCTTCCTGTCTCCTTTGCCTCCCCGTCATGGATGAGGTCGATCGCCGTCATCGTTATGGCCCTGTAGGACTCCCCGAATCCGTTGTAGAGCCACATCGTCGCGTAGCCGCCGAACGGCAGCAGCAGCACGAGATACGGCCAGAGGACGTTCATGTCACCGAAGAGCGATACCGTGTTGGCAAAGAAGGTCATGGCCAGTCCCGTGGCGGCACCGACCGGTATGCTCTTGATCACTTCCTCGATCCATCTGGGTATCTTCATCTCATCAGCAGCCTCAGCAGCTTAATCTTATTCCGGAAAGGAGCGTAACGTACAGGGACATCGATCCACAAAGCCTCTCTTATTATCGATTTCCTGTGCGTGAAGGTCTCAAGGCTCTTCTTGCCATGATAGGCTCCCATGCCTGAGTTTCCCACCCCTCCGAACGGGAGGCGAGGGTTGGTAAGGTGGATCACCGCGTCGTTGACGCAGCCTCCTCCGAACGAGCAGAGCGCATGGATCTTCTCGATGTTCCTCTCCGTCCTGCTGAAGATATAGAGCGCCAGCGGCTTCTCGCGGTCGCGTATGAAGTCTATCGCTTCATCGAGGCTCTCGTACTCCAGCACGGGAAGCACGGGGCCGAAGATCTCCTCCTGCATCACGGGATCAGAGGGGCGCACGGGATAGAGTACCGTAGGCTCTATCTTCCTCGTCCCATCATCAGCCTTGCCTCCGATAGCGGTGACGGATCCTGAAATAAGCCCCTTAACCCTCTCATAGTGGCGTTCGTTGATCATCTTCGGAAGGTCCGGAGAGGTAAGGGGAGAGGATGAGAACATCCTCTCGATCTCCTTCCTCATCGCCTCGATAAGCGGCTTCGCCATTCCCTTCGCGGCAAGCACGTAGTCCGGGGCGACGCAGGTCTGGCCGGCGTTTAGGTACTTCGCCCAGGCAAGGCGGCGCGCGGTGAGCCTCACATCCGCGCTCTCATCGACGATGACGGGGCTCTTGCCTCCCAGCTCCAGCACCGTAGGCGTCAGCGTCTCAGCGGCCTTCGCGGCGACGATCCTTCCGACGCCGGGGCTGCCGGTGAAGAATATGAGGTCATACCTCAGCTCAAGAAGTGCCGTGTTCGTCTCATGGCCGCCTTCGAAGCAGGCTATGTACCTCTCGTCGAAGGTCTCGTCTATTATCCTCTTCATCAGCGCGGACGTGGCCTTCGAGTATCTTGAGGGCTTGACGATCGCGGTATTGCCCCCGGCTATGGCTCCGGCAAGGGGTACCATCGTGAGCTGCAGAGGATAGTTCCATGGAGACATGATCAGCACCGAGCCCATCGGATCCGCGATGGTGTAGGAGGATGCCTTGAAGATCGTGATGGGGGATGCCACGCGCTTCTTACGCATGAACGACGAGAGATGCTTCAATAGGTAGCCTATCTCCCCGTAGACTATGCCTATCTCCGTCGCATAGGCCTCGAAATCACTCTTGCCGAGGTCTTCGCCAAGGGCCTCGATGATCTCGTCCTCATGCGTCTTGAGCGCATCCTTGAGCTTCCTGAGCATCTCCTTGCGGAAAGCGACCGGAAGCGTCTCTCCCGTCCTATAGTATTCCTTCTGCTTATCAAGCACTGCTTCGTAATCGGTCATGCGGTGATGATACCATGATTGCCTCGCATGGTGAATGTCGCAGAACTCCGACAAACTGGCAATGCCGTGTCGGTTTTGCGATGAATCCAACAGAGTGACGAAAAAGTGTCGTACCACCGAGGATGGGAACGTATTATCTTCAGATTAAGGAAAGCCAGGACAATGCAGAGACGTGGAGCTTTGAAGTATATAATCCTCATTATCGTCTTCGTGGCGGTATTCGCCGCGATCATCTATTTCTTCAACAGTCGGGAAACGGTGACGTATCAGGCACCGGTAAGGCCTGTGGAGGTCATGAAGCCTGAGATCCATACGATCCGCGAGACGGTCGAGCTGACAGGGTATGTGGAGGCTTCTGCGATGATTCCTGTCGTACCGTTCGTGAGCGGAACGATCGAGAGCTACCCGATAGAGGCAGGGGACACGGTGGAGAAGGGTGATGTGATCGCGGAGATAGACAAGGAGCCGTATGAGCTGCAGAAGGCTCAGGCCGAGGCCGCGTACCTTGGCCTTGAAAGCTCATTCCAGAGGGTGTCCGCTCTATACGAGAAGGGTGCTGCCACGAAGCAGGACTATGATGCGCTCGAGGCACAGCTCGGGGCCGTGAAGGCACAGCTCGAGCTTGCGGAGCTGCAGCTTTCCTATGCGACGGTCACCGCTCCCGTTTCCGGCACCATCCTCATGGCACCATCATCCGTAGGTTCCATCGCTTCCTCCGAGAGCCCCCTGGCCGTGATAGCCGATCTATCGGACCTTATCGTCAACGTGAAGGTGGGTGAGCGATACTTCGGACGAATCATGTCAGGACGTGATACCCTGCGGGTCGAGGTCTCTGCTCCATCAGGGGCCATGAGCGAGGCGGAGATCGTCTCAATAGCGCCGTATATCGATCCCACGTCAAAGACCTTCGCCCTCCGTGTCTCGCTCTCATCTCCTGAGCCATTCGTTCCAGGCATGTTCGTGCGTATCACGCTCGTGCTGGATGAGAGGGAGTGCCTTGCGCTTCCTTCCTATGCATCCCTTGCCGATGGAACGCTCTATGCGCTTTCCTCTGATGGCGGTAGCGCTGAGTTCGTGAGCCTCGAGCGCGGCCTTGATGATGGCTCCTGGTTCGAGATTCCCGCTGAGTATGCAGGTACTTCCTTCATAGTGCGTGGCCAGAACGATCTTGTCTCCGGTATGCCGGTCAGCGTCGTGGGCGGGGAGGGCGTGTGAATATAAGCCGCTTCTCTGTAAGGCACCCTGCGGTGCTTACGATGATACTCCTCGCGCTCCTGCTGTTCGGCCTTGTCTCGATATCATCGACGAACATGGAGTTCATCTCCAATATGGATCTTCCGCAGATCTTCGTCATCGCCGTATACCCAGGAGCGAGTGCAGAGGATATCGAGAAGGAGGTAGTGGATATCCTCGAGGATGACTTCGTGACGCTGCCTGACTTCAAGGGCATGGACTCGCAGTCCATGAACAGCGTCGGCGTGATAACGATCACGTTCCGCGATGGCGTCGATCCTAACGGTCAGCTCGATGAGATCAGGAACAGGATATCGCAGCTGATGCCTTCTCTTCCGTCCGGCCTTCAGGGCGAGCCTACCGCGATAGTAGGTGGAGCTACCATGCTTCCGGTTGCCTCATTCATGCTTACCGGCGGCGATGATATAGCATCGCTCTCACGCTACGTCACCGATGAGCTGAGGCCGCGCCTGACGAGGATATCGGGTGTCTCCACCGTCTCGATCACGGGCTCTGTCGAGCCTGAGGTACAGGTCAGGCTGAGGATGGATGACCTCAACGCAAGGGAGATCTCTCCGACGACCGTCTATCAGATACTCTCGTTCTCGAACCTCTCGATGCCGCTTGGTACTGTCGATCAGGGCTTCAGCGCCACCGAGATGCGCTTCGATGGCTCCTTCAGCGATATCTCCGAGATAGGATCCCTCCCCATCGGCGCCGATGATGCGGGAACGCTTATCCGGCTTTCCGATGTCGCGGATATAACCCTTGCGTACCCTGAGGAGGATTACTACATAACCAGCGATGGCCGCTCTGTCATCGAGGTCTCTATTTCCAAGAGGGAGGATGGCAATACCATCCAGATCACCAATGCCGTCAAAAAGCTGCTTGCCCAGATGGAGGCCGAGACCGGCGGTGCGATCAGCTATCATATGATCAGCGATGACAGCAAGCTGGTATCAGCATCGCTGCAGAATGTCATCGAATCGGGTATCATGGGCATCATCATCGCCATTGCCGTCATCTTCATCTTCCTCAGCGATGTCAAGGCGACGCTTGCGATCGGCCTCTCGATACCTCTCTCATGCTTCTTTACCTTCATCGCGATGAAGATCGCGGGAATCACGATAAACCTCATGTCCATCTCCGGCATAGTCGTCGCGCTAGGCTCGATAGTCGATGCCTCGATCGTCGTGCTTGACCAGGTCTACAGGTTCTATCAGGCGGAGAAGGACGGCAAGGCGCTGTATAGCGCGAGGGAATCCATCTACCGCGGCACCGGTATCGTTGATAAGTCCGTCATAGGCTCGAACCTTACCACCGTCGTGGTATTCATCCCCATTGCCGCGATATCTGGCCTGATCGGCGATATCCTCCGCGATGTCTCGCTCACGCTCATGTTCGCCATAGCCTCGTCGCTCGTGGTGGCCATGGTCTTCGTGCCCTACATCCTCAGCAAGATACTCCGGGATGATGGCCGTAGGAGCGCGCATGATAACGTGCTTATGCGCGGCATAGACAGGATGGAGAGGGGTTACAAGGTAGCGCTTTCCCGCGCCATTGACCACACGCCGTTCGTGCTGACCATCGTCGCGATGGTAGCGATCATCTCCGTCTATTCGCTCTCGCGGCTTGAGCTTGCCTTCATCCCGTCCACCGATAACAGCGATTTCTATATCAACGTAGAGTTCCCTTATAGCTATACGCTCTCTGATACGAAGAGAGGCATGGACAGGATCGAGGAGATCCTCGTCGAGAATGTCCCTGAGCTTGATACCCATATCGTGTATACGGGAAAGTCGACGGAGGTATTCTCCTTCTCCTCCTCGCGTAATCAGGGAGGCATCCACGCCGTCCTCGTGCCTGTGGCCGAAAGGGAGAGGGATATACACGAGATAATCCTGCAGATGCAGGAGATGATAAGCGCGAGCGTGCCTGATGCTACGGTCTCTGTCCGCAATGGCGGTTATGACTACCTCGTCGGGTATATCTCCGGAGGCGGTGGATACGGCCTCACGCTCGTCGGCAATGATAATGAGGAGCTGTATCAGGCGGCGCTTGAGATAGAGGAGTTCCTTTCCGAGGATCCTGAGGTCCTTTCCACCTCGATTAGCGCCTCCTATGATGCCCGTACCGCCATAATCGATGCCTCCTATGAGTATCTTTCCTCCCTCGGAATCTCTGACTACGAGGCGGCGATGACCAGCGCGATACTCTTCAACGGCATGGATACGGGCACGTTCGCCACCGCAGATGGCGACCGCTATGATATCCACCTCTCCTCTGACATCTCCGAAAAGGGGATAGGAGAGGAGATGCTTGATTCCATAAGGCTCTATACCCAGGCCGGAAGCGTCGTGACGATGAACGAGCTTTCCGACCTCATCGAGGAGAGGAGCCTCTCGAGGATAGATCATAGCGATAGGGCGCTGACCATGACCGTGAGCGCTCAGCTGACCGGAGAGAGTACCGCGGGAGTCACCGAACGCGTGAATAGGTATCTTGCAGCCAATCCTCTTCCCCATGGCGTGACCACGGAGACGGGAGGCATAGGCGAGATGCTCGAGGAGTCCCTTCCTCCGGTCTTCCGGGCACTTCTCATCGCGCTCTTCCTCGTCTATATGGTCATAGTCCTTATCTATGAGCGCTTCGACCAGCCGCTGCTGATCATGCTGCTGACGCCGTTCTGCATAATCGGAGTCGTGTTCGCGCTTGCCGTATTCGGCTCCACGCTCTCGATGATAGCGATCCTCGGCATCGTCTCCCTTGCCGGCATGCTCGTCAACAACGGAATCATCATGGTCGACTACATAAACCAGCTTGAGGATGGTTCGAGGAAGGGGTATCTCGATGAGCGGGGTATCTTCCATGATGAGGACACGCGCCTTCTCGGCCTCGTGCCGTATGGCGTGGAGCTGGAGATGCTCAAGGAGAACGTGGTGACGGGTACGGCATCGAGGCTGAGGCCTATCCTGATGAGTACGCTCACCACGATCCTCGGCGTCCTGCCGATGTCCGTGGCAACCGGAGAGGGTGCGGAGATATATGCGCCGCTTGGACAGGTCATCATGGGTGGCCTTACCACGTCGACGTTCATAACGCTCTTCCTGATGCCTGTGTTCTACTTCCTCTTGGAGAGGCACAAGCTCAGGAGGGCTTTCCCTGATTGGAGAAAGGAGGAGGGAAGATGAAGCATATCATGAGGGGCGCTCTGGCGCTCCTGCTCGCGGCCTTGGCCGTCTCGTGTTCATATGTCTATACAGGATATATCGATGGCACGGTGGTAAATGCCACCGGAGAGCATGTCGATGTCTATATCTTCGAATCAAGGAGTGCGCGCGATGCAGCCATCGCCGACGCATCTGCCGGAAAGAGCGTGTCAGGCTACTACGACAGGGCCTCCGTATACAGCGTGGAGAGCGATGGCGGTAGCATAGGCGGGGTCACGATTCCTTCCGAAAGCGCTGGCTGGCCGTTCAGCTTCGGCGTGATCTGGGAGACGCGGAGTCCTGAATACGGGGAGGATTATGACAGGAACACCTACTACTTCCTCGCAGTCGATGGCACGCGTACGGCGATCGAACCCGGCGGAGATGGGGTAAGGGTATCATCATACAGCGGGCATCCGGCATCCGTCGTCATCGATTTCTCGGAGTAGTGGCCTATGAGAAAGATCGGATGGATCATGCTGATCCTTCTTATCTCCATGCTGCCTCTCCATGCCTCGGCCTATACGCTCGATGCGCTTATCGGGGCCATGGAGGTGAACAACGCCGAGCTGAGGAAGGCCGATGAGGACGTGGTGCAGAGCCGGCTTGACGTCAAGGATGCCAAGGCGGCTTATCAGCCGACTGTGGAGCTGACGCTGATGGGCATGTACATGCCGAATCCCCTCATCGATGATATCACGATAAACACCAATGATATCCTCGCCCAGATCGGACGTCCGCCGCTTCCGCAGGGCTATGACCTGACGATCTATGATGGCATGGAAAGCACCTACTACAATGCCTCGCTCTCGGTGACGCAGCCGCTTGTCACCTGGGGGAAGATAACCAACTCCGTCCATCTCTATGAGGCTGTGGCGAAGGCCAGGGCGCTGCAGAGGGATGATAAGGAGAACCAGCTCATAGCGGAGCTTAAGGTGCGCCTCTCAGCGCTGTACTATATCGATCAGGTCGAAGGCCTCCTCGATGAGACGATCGATACCACGGAATCCCTTGTCGGCATAGCGCGCTCAGGAGAGGAAGAGGGTGCCGTACTCAGCTCTGATGTGCTTGACGCGGAGATCGAGGCGAAGCAGGCAGATATCTCGAAGAAGGAGCTTGAGGGGCAGAAGGCCTCGATACTCCAGGGAGTGAGGACGCTTACCGGGCTTGATGAGCTTGAGTGTGAGGATATCTCATACGAGCCAGACATGACGGACGCCTCGGCCCTCCTGTCCTATCCTGTGGAGTCCCTCGTGGAACTTGCCACCGACCCGTCATCGCCTGCGCTGCAGATGCTTTCCCGTTCTCGGGAGGCTCTGGAGTATGGCAGGAAGATCGCCGGTGCATCGATGTATGGGATTCCTGATCTTGCACTCCAGCTCTCCGCGAGCTATGGCGGATCACGCTTCCCCTTCATCGAGAAGAACTGGTCCCGCAAGGATGACTGGAACCTCATGATAACCGTCGCGTTCAAGACGACGCTCTGGGATGGAGGCAAGATCCTCAACAACATCGACCGCATGGAGAGCCAGATGGCGGCTAGTGATGCCGATCGCGATGCAGCCGTGGATGCGCTGGAGAGCGCCGTGGTAGACGCCTACAGCGCGATGGATCTCTCCTATGCGAAGATCAGCTATCAGGAGCTGAAGGTGGAGAACGAGAGGAATAAGGTGGAGAAGGCCCAGATGGAGAAGGAGCTTGGAAGCGCCTCCGACAGCGATATCCTCACGGCCCGCCTTGCGCTTCTGGAGGAGGAGATCATGCTCCTTACCGAAAGGATGAGCCTCTTCCAGAACTGCTATACGCTCTACTATCTCACAGGCCTTGATCCAGATAGGCTCCCTATGATAACCGATGGAATGGTAAACGATAGCATAGCTGAATGATAATCATATCTAAGCCATCATTTCTTATATCATTAAGCTATAGGGAATGATGGTTATACAATTACTTATGTCTAGAATCAAATCAAGATTGATGTGAATCGATCATTGAACTATTATCTCACCATTCCAGAGCCTGTCTAGAAACAGCTTCCACGGCATTATCCTGATTCCATCCTCTGTAGTTCGTTCAAAAAGCTCACGGCACACTATGATGTGGTCAGTCACGGCATTCTCCTCCATGAATGTCCTTAATCCCTTGAGTTCTTTGCCCGTGATGTTTTTTGATGACTTCACCTCAATGGCCACTTTATGCTCGATGACGAAATCCACCTCATAGCCTTCACGTGTCCGCCAGAAGTAAAGCTCATCATCTGTCATGCTGTAGTCGATGTAGGCCTTCAGTTCCATGAAGATGTAGTTCTCGAACATCTTTCCGTATTCGGTCATCGTTTCTGTCGGAACGGGCATCCTTGCCGCTGCCCTTGCGACTCCGACATCGAAGAAATAGAACTTGGATGTATTCACAGGAATCCTCTTCGAGCCTTTCCTGTATGGTCTGAGATAGTAGCCGATGAATGTGTCTACAAGTATCTGATACCATTCCTTGATGGTATCTGCCGACATGCCGATATCCCTAGATACATTGGAGAAGTTCATCAGCTCTGTATTCTCTGAAGCGGCGAAGGTGAGGAAGCTGCTGAAGGCTTCAAGGTTGCGTCTTTCGCCCTCTGCCGCGATTTCGTTATCAAGATAGCCTCTGACATAATTCCTCAGTTGTAGCTGATGTGATCTGGCCATGAAGGCCTTGGGAAGCATCCCCGATGCGAAGATCGAATCAAGATCAGGATTCCTGTCTCTGATTTCCCTCCAGACAAGGGGATGCATGGATACGATGCCTGCCCTTCCGCCAAGAAGGTTGCTGCCGCTTTTCCTGAGCCGTCTTGCGCTGGAGCCTGTGAGCAGGAATCGGATATCACTATGGGTCATGATGTGCTGGATGTCGAGGAGTACAGGAGGAAAGAGCTGGACCTCATCAACGATGACAAAGCCTTCAGTCTTTCCATTCAGCATGGATCTCAAGAGGACAGGATTGCGACGGAACGCATCAAGCGTATCCCCATCAAGGAATGTTATTGAGAGTATGGCCTTCCTCTGAAGCTCGTTCTCTATATATGATGTCTTTCCCGTCATCCTCGGCCCGAAGAGGAAAAGGGAGCTTTCTTCCAGCTGCTTCTCGATATCAAGTGCCCGCCTGATGTATTCCATTTGACAGCCTCCTGTCGGAATTATATCTGAAAATTCCGAGTTAGACTAGGAATTTTTAGAGAATATTCCGAGTAATCTGCCGTGTGATCCCGTCCGTGAGATGGCTCTTGGTCTCATGATATCCGAATAGGAATCTTATGGTTAGTAATGTGATTATCATTACTTTATTCAGGCAAATCATTGTATTTTATTGACAATGTCAATAAATATGCTATATATGTGCATGGGAGTGCAATATGGCGAATACTAATGTGAACATCCGTATGGATGCTGATCTGAAGCGGCAATTCGAATCCTTCTGCTCTGATATGGGCCTGACCATGTCGGCTGCGTTTAATATCTTCGCCCGCAAGGCCGTTCGAGAGTATAGGATCCCATTTGAGATCAGTGGAGAGAATCCCAATGCCGAGACGATCGAGGCTATCAATGAGGTAAGGCAGATGAAGGCCGATCCATCCCTTGGAAAGAGATATGCAGATGTCGATGAGATGGTGAATGATATCCTCTCATGAAGTATGAGATAGTACCTACTACCAGATTCCGGAAGGACCTTAAGCGTCTCCAGAAAAGAGGATATGACATATTACTGCTTACTGATGTGGTAAAGAAGCTTGCTGATGGTACGGCTTTACCAGAGAAGAATCGTGATCATCAGCTTTCAGGGAAATTAGCAGGATGTAGGGAGTGCCATATCTCACCGAATTGGTTATTGATATATGAGATTTATGATAGAGAGCTTATCCTGTATCTCACTAGGAGCGGTTCTCATAGTGATCTGTTCTGATTGCGTGGTATCGTATCATTCACACCGATGCCCTTACTATAAGGAATGAGGGTTTCTCCAGCTCCCTCTGGATCCGAGGCAATGCCTTTATGGCTTCTTGAGAGGGCGCCGGCTCTAAGACCGCATCGACGCGGAAGCCGCACTCCGAGAGCGCTGTGATGATCGTTCCCATCGTCCTATGATACGTCCTGACGCCATCAACGAACCATCTCGACTCTCGCTTGCCCTCCTTTAGATATCCAGAGAACGTATATGCTGAGTTCTCTTCATTCCAGTAGCCATCGTAGTCTGCGGTGGATATCGGATGCTCCTGCGAGAATAGGAGCATGCTACCGTCCTTCAGCAGCCTTCTGATATCATTAAGAAGCTTCCTGAAGTCCGCGATGTAATGGAATGTCAGAGAGCTATATGCCACATCGAACGAGCTTTCGATACGATCGAGTTCCTCCAATGGAAGGCGCATATACTCGATCCTTCCGTGGCCATATTCATTCCGGGCCTTTGCCAGCATCCTCTCCGATGAGTCTATAGCTGTAACCTTTCGTGCCCCGAGATCGATAAGCGCCCGTGATGTCTTGCCGAAACCGCAGCCGAGGTCGAGGATATCCTTTCCCTCCACGCTTCCCAGGAGGGATAGCATCGCAGGGGTCTCTAGGAGGTCGTTGTAGTTCACTCCTTCCCTCAGCGCGATGTACGAGGAGAAGAAGGTCTCATCATCATATACGTTCACTGCCGTATTATCACATATGCGTCCTTTCATGATAAGCTCCCCATATGGAGATCATAGAAGTAGTTATTCCTGATAGGCATCGTTATCTTTCCTTCCTCCTTATGGCTGACGAGAGCGAGGAGATGGTGGGAAGGTACATAGGCCGTGGCGATATGCTCCTTCTCATGGATCATATTCCCAGAGGGCTCTGTATCGTTACTGATGAAGGGGAAGGAATCCTGGAGATCAAGAATCTGGTCATCTATCCTGAGAGTCGCAGGATGGGGTATGGACGCGCCTTGATCGAGGAGGTCGTGAGAAGGTATCGTGACCGCTATGATGTCCTTCAGGTAGGTACGGGAGACAGCCCGCTTACGATTCCCTTCTATGAGCGCTGCGGCTTCGTGCGCTCCCACGTCATAAAGGGCTTCTTCACCAAGAACTATGACCATGAGATAGTCGAGGGCGGGGTAGTGCTTGAGGATATGGTATATCTGAGGCGGCCCATATAGAAAAGAAACTCCCTGAGAGGGGGGACCACTCCGGGAGAAGGCAGTGCCTTTTTCCTTACCCTATCGTCAGAGGTATATTATGTCAAGCAAAATCATACCTTATAGGTGCAATCATTGTGATTTTTATACATGATGCATGAGAAAAGAGTGATGTATGAGAAAATGTCATGCAGGGTGATAGAGGGTGAATCCTTCAGCAGCGGCCTTGCCGACTTGCCTCCCTTTTCGTTATCATCACTAGCGGAGATTCAATATGCATAACGTAAGGAAAATCACTGAGGATATCTTCTATGTCGGTGCTAGTGACAGGCGTCTTGCCCTGTTCGAGAATGTCTATCCGATAGAGCGCGGCGTAAGCTATAACTCATATATCGTGCTTGATGAGAAGACTGTGCTTCTCGATACGGTCGATCATTCGGTTTCGAGGGAGTTCCTGGAGAACGTCGAGGCGGCTCTCTCTGGCCGTGCCCTTGATTACCTAGTGGTCAATCATATGGAGCCTGACCATTGCTCGGTCATCGCTGAGCTGGTACTGCGCTATCCGGATGTGAAGATCGTCGGAAACGCCAAGACGATCCAGATGATCAAGCAGTTCTATACCTTCGATGTAGATAGCCACGCGGTGCTGGTGAAGGACGGGGAGACGCTCACTACAGGAAGGCACAGTTTCACCTTCGTCTTCGCCCCGATGGTCCATTGGCCTGAGGTCATGGTCGCGTTCGACAGCCAGAGCGGCATCCTCTTCTCAGCCGATGCCTTCGGCACATTCGGAGCCCTCGCCGGCAATCTCTATGCCGATGAGGTCGAGTTCGAGAAGGAATGGCTCGATGATGCGAGAAGGTATTATATCAACATCGTAGGCAAGTACGGCGTGCAGGTGACGAACACGCTCAAGAAGGCCGCTGCTCTTCCTATCAAGATGATCTGTCCGCTCCATGGTCCGATCTGGAGGAAGGATATCTCCTGGTTCATCGATAAGTACTCCACATGGGCCGGTTACGTGCCAGAGGAAAGGGGACTCCTGATCATCTATTCCTCGATCTATGGCGATACGGCCTGGGCGATGGATAAGCTTGCCTCCCTTGCCGCTGACAGGGGCGTCAGGAATATCCATATGTACGATGCGTCCAAGACCGATGTCTCCGTGCTTGTTTCCGAGTGCTTCCGCTACAGTACGATCGTCATCGCCTCTCCGACGTACAACGCCGAGATCTTCCCGAAGATCGAGATGCTTGTCTCGGAGCTTAAGGCCCATGCGTTCCAGAACAGGGACGTTGTCGTCATAGAGAATGGCACCTGGGCCCTCTCTGCGGGAAAGAAGCTCACAGAGGCCTTCTACGGAATGAAGGATATCCGGCTGATATCCCCGACGCTCTCCATCAAGTCCTCTCTTAAGGAGGAGCAGCTGGGAGCCATGACGGAGATCGCCGACAAGCTTGCAGCAAGCGTGAAGGGCTGACACATGAAGGCGGGGCATCCCGCCTTCTTCGATGATTAAGGGTTATCTATGGGTCTATTTGAAACATTCGTCCTTGCTGTGGGACTCAGCATGGACGCTTTCGCTGTCGCTATCTGCAAGGGGCTTGCCCTTGGCCGTCCCAGGCTTTCTTCCGCGCTTGTAGTCGGGCTATGGTTCGGAGCCTTCCAGGCGCTCATGCCTCTTATCGGATACGTTCTCGGCGTGCAGTTCGAGTCATACATCCAGCGCTTCGATCATTGGGTCGCATTCATCCTCCTCGCCATGATCGGAGGGAATATGATACGTGAGTCGCTCTCTGCGGAGGAAGAGGACCAGAACGATTCGATATCCGTCCGCGCGATGCTTCCTCTTGCTGTCGCCACAAGCATTGATGCCCTTGCCTCAGGCGTCGCCCTTGCCGCCGTGAATAGCGCGATCATACCGGCGGTTACCTTCATCGGCATCACCACCTTCGTTCTCTCTGCGTTCGCGGTGATGGCCGGATCTAAGCTTGGAGAGCGCTTCCGGACAGGCTCTGAGATCGCCGGTGGCGTGATACTCATCCTCATAGCCCTTCGGATACTCATAGAGCATATGATGGAAGGAATCTGAGAGAATGTGGGCCACGTGTTTCAACGCGGCCTGATGTCAGAACGTCAATACGATTTTTCTGATTGACGGATCGTGTGTATCCTCGAAATCAAACGCTTTCTGGGCTTCGGTAAGATGGAATGTGTGCGAACATGATCCAGAGAGGTCTAGCTTCCTTTCTTTGATTAACTCTATAGCCCTTCCGAACATCTTATTCTGTAATCTTGAACCTCTGACATCTAGTTCCTTGCTGGTTATCAGGAATTGATTGGCCGTACATGGCTCTGCTGAGAACCCCATGGTAATTACCCTACCTGCGTTTCCTGTAACTTCAAGCAAGGTTATAAGTGATGAGGATAAACAGGCTGAATCTATTGAAACGGTTGGGCCTCTGCCATCAGTCAATTCACGGATTCTTGCTTTGAGGTCTTCCTTTTTGCTATTTATTGCATATTTAGCCCCATTCTTAAGGGCTTCTTCGAGTTTTTCATCTACGATGTCAGAGACGATTATATTGTCGCAGAATAACTTTGCTACCTTTAGTACGGTTGATCCTAGCGATCCACATCCTAAGATGAAAAGGACATCATCTTTTTTAAGATCAGCTCTTGTACATGCTTGGATTCCGATCGTAGTCGGCTCAATCATGACAGCATCGTTATCAGAGATTGAGTCAGGAAGGACATAGCAGTCTGCTTCTGGGACTGCTATGAACTCACGGTATCCTCCATCGATATGCACGCCGCGAACCTTAAGATCATCACAGACATTACTTCTATTAATCCTGCAGGGATAACAGTGCCCGCAGCTTGTGACTTGGTTGATTATCACACGATCTCCAACCATCAGATGCTCTACATTGCTTCCAATCTCACTGATAACCCCGACCATTTCATGCCCGATTATCCTAGGGTATGTCGCTGCCGCGTTCGTTCCATGATATATCCCTATATCTGAGCCGCAGATACCTGCAGCTGTCATCTTGACGAGTACATTGTTCTTCTCATCAATATTTGGCTTTTCTATGTCAATTACCCTTAGTTTATTGGGTTCTACTATCTGTACTGCCTTCATTTTAGTCTCTCTTAAATATTTGAATTGAATGACAGGTTCCCTTTTATAAACGTCATGAAAACGTTGTGCAGAGCATTGATATCAGCCAACGGATCTCCATTGATGATCACGATGTCTGATGAAAATCCTTCCTTCAATCTTCCTGTTGTATTTGAGAGCCTACAAAGATCTGCGGCATTTGCTGTAGCTGTCCTTAAGGCTTCTTCGTTAGTTAAGCCGGCCTGTGTATATAGCCATAATTCCTTGACAAGGCTACTTCCCCAGGGAGTTAATTCATCATTGAACCCTGCATCCGTACCGGCTGCCATTGGTATTCCATATTCCTTACAGTAGGATATGGCCTTTAGCATCCTTTCGATATCTCCGGGTTTTGCCTTTGCTTTTATCCACTGATATCTCGGATCCTCTGTATTGACGATTCCATATCTTGTCACGATCGTTGATACATACCATGTGCCATTCTTGATCATAAGGTCACATGCTTCCTGGTCGAGCTGTGTATGCTCGATTGATGTTATTCCCGCCTTTATTGCAAGCTTGGCCGCCTTTAGACCTGTTGCATGTGCGCAGGATATCAGCCCTTCAGCCTTGGCAATCTGGCAGGCAATCCTCATTTCTTCTTCGCTGAATTGGGTGTTGTCTGGATTTGTCGCTTTTGTTGCCATCCCTCCAGATGCGAATATCTTTATCTGGTTTGCTCCCTTGCGGACTTGTATCCTTGTTGCTTTTCTTATTTCATCTGCATTATCACATTGGTGACACATGTTCCATCCATGCCCACCAGTGGTCGTGATTCCCATTCCACTTGCAACTATCCGAGGACCGCTTACAAGTCCATTTTCAATCATATCCCTTAGCGTTATATCCTCATCATTGGCAGTTCCGCAGCACCGGAGTCCTGTTATTCCGAATCTAGCAAGATCCTTTACCTTTTCCAGTGCATAGGCTATTGATTGTGACTGGGAGGAATTTCCTTCTAATACGCCAAGATGTACATGGCAATCGATAAGCCCTGGTATTACCGTCTTTCCTGTACAGTCGATTATGTGATCAGCATTGATTCCCTTACGATCTCCGATCTTGAATATCCCATTCTCATCGAATGCGATCGAATCAGCATCAATCAGATTTTCCCCATTGAATATCCTGGCGTTAATTAGAAGGTATCTCATTCAATTTCTCCTTATCATCCGAAGAGCATGTTTGGAAGTGTCAGCGTTAGTGCTGGACAGGCATAAAGTATGGCTACCAGAATAAGGAATCCGACCCAATATGGAGCCATGGCTTTTGCGATTTTCAGCATCGGAACGCCTGAATAATCCTCAAGGACATAGAGGATAGTTCCTACAGGAGGAGTAGTAAGGCCCATCACCCCAAGGATTGAGCTTGCAACACCAAACTGTACGAAATCCATGCCTATTGATGAGATTACCGGGAGAAATATCGGTGTTAAGATGAGAGCTGCCGGGGTAACATCCATTATCATTCCTGCAAATAGGAATATTGCAGATATTGCAAGCAAGGACAGGGCAGGGGAGCTTATGTTCGTCATGAAGAACTCTGCAATCATCTGCGGTATATTCTCATAAGTCAGTATTGCTGAGAACACCATGCTCGTGCATACAAGCGTCATTACCATTCCAGAACTCCTGAGCGTCTCTCCAATGAGATGGGGAAGGTCCTTCAGCTTCAGTTCCTTGTATGCGAAGCCAAGTATGAGCGAATAGAGCGTGCATACTACAGCTGCCTCTGTCGGAGAGAAGATTCCGAAGAGTATTCCAGACAGAAGGATAATAGGACAGAGTAATGAGAAGAAAGATTTTTTGAACGCGATTCCTCTTTCCTTCCATGTGAACTTCCTATTTGTAGGATAATGTCTTCTTTTAGCTGTGAAATAGACTATGATACACATTACGACTGCCATTAGGAGTCCTGGAACGATTCCTGCTGCGAACATTCTTCCGACAGACACTTCAGCCATCATTGCGTAGAGTACGAAACCGATTGATGGAGGGATAATCGGGCTCAAGCATGATGACATTCCCGTGATAGCACAGGAGAATTCCTTGTCGTATCCTGCTTTGTCCATTGCATCAAGCTCTATGGCCCCAAGGCCACCCGTATCAGCAATAGCCGATCCTGACATTCCTGCAAATACTACTGATGCAAATACATTAACGTGTCCAAGTCCTCCAGGTACATGCCCTATGAGGGAGTCGCAGAAATCGAATATCCTTCTTGATACTCCTCCATTGCTCATGAGGTTTCCTGCTAGCATGAAGAATGGTACGGCAAGCATGGAGAATGATCCACCAAGCGTCATCACTAAACGCTGTATCGCGATGTTCAGTGAAACGTCCGTAGTAAGGAAATAAACAAGGGAACCACCAAGCATAGCAAAGCATACAGGTGCGCCGATGATTATTAGTACGACGATTGATATTATCATTAGTAGCATCAGGCAGCCTCCTTGTTTCTGTAGTGCAGGATCATTTCGAAAACGAGCTGTATAGCGGTGAGTACCAACCCAACTGTGAGCGATATGAAGAGAACACTCATTGGAACACCCATTGTTCCCGACTTGAACCTATGTTCTCGCATTGCGAATTCAAATGATACAGGGATTAGATAGATAATCACGAATAGGATGAATATACTCGTTATGTAATAGCATGCTTTTTGAAGTTTTTTGGGAAATCTATCATATACGATCGGAATGCGGACATGGTTGTCGATTCCGGTACAGAACGCACAACCAATCCAGGTGATCCATACATATCCAAAGCGACTGAATTCCTCACTCCACACGAGAGGGTTGTTGAAGATATAGCGCAGGATTATCTGGATTGTCATGACGGCACAAACCGCCACGAATATCGCCACCATTGCATACTTTTCGGCAAGGCAGAATCCTTTATTTAACTTTTCGATAGTCTTTATCATGGCTGTTCCTTGGGATAGGGTTGCTGCCGGTTATGCGGCAGCAACCGCTGCATCTTTATCAATAATTGTTCTTGATGGACTCATAGAGATCAGGAGCATTCGCGCTGAACTCTTCGATGATTTCAGCACAAGCATCCATGAATGCCTGTGTATCGATATCGCTGTTCCTTGTGATCGTGACTCCTGCGTCGAGGGCTCTCTGTTCGTACATGGAATTCTCTTCGTCGACAGAGTCATTGATTTTTTCCTGGTATTCAGCCATCGTGTCGCGCACGATCTGTGCATACTCATCTGGAAGCTTATCCATGGTCTGCTTGGATGCGCAGATATATGTAGTTTGCAGGGCATGGTTCGTCTCGGAATAGTGCTTAGCGATTTCATGAAGGTTCCATGTGACGTGCGCTGTGAGAGAATGGTCCGCACCATCAATTATCCCCTGCGAAAGGCTCATGTACTGCTCTGATGCTGCTACGGGAGAAGCTATGCCACCCATCGCATTCTGAACTGCTATGAGAGAGGGGGAATCTGGAACACGTATCTTTAATCCATGAAGGTCCTCTGGTGATTTAACATCACGTACCTTGTTGATTATTCCCTTGATTCCCTGATTTTCTGTTATAAGGACTTCCATTCCTATCGGATCACCGTGTTCCTTGAGGAAATCCTTATATTCGTCAGATGCGATAAATGCATAGAAGTGATCATAATCCCTATAAAGGAACGGGGTATCGAAGATAAAGAACGCGGGATCATAGTTTGCCCATTCGCCAGGCCCTACCATGCCGAAGTCAAGCGATCCATCGGTAAGGTTTATACCGATATCATGCTCACTTCCTAGGGTTCCGCTCCATGATTCATTGATTTTCACATGCCCATCGGTTCTTTCGGTGATTTTCTGGAAACATTCTTGAAGAAGATGGCCAACCGTATTCTCAGATGTCACTGTAGATGCGAACGTAAGCGTATAGTCATCACCTACATTTCCCTTCGTGACGGCTTCCTTACTACCTCCTGCGAAAGCCATCGCTGTTGCTAACAAACTGATAAGAATTACTGTCAATCCTTTTCTCATGCTAACCTCCATTAACACATTCTGATATATCAGTTATACCTTAATGATATATCTGATTCGCTATTTGTCTACATTTTTTTTCACTCATGAGGGCTAAGTTGTCCAAGTAATAGAAGTAGGACATGTATACATAATATATTGTATAAATATATATGTATTTTATGGTTAAAATTTAATTTATTACAAATAAATATTGTAAATATAATCTAATATGCTTTTTTGGCTTGATCTTAGTTTGATTACTATAATCCCGAAATTGAGAAGTGCAATAAGCAGCTAGTAATAGATATTTATTTATTGTTTACATCCAACATGGATTTTGGTATATATAGATATATCAGTATTACCAGATTAAATAACAAAAGGTAATCGGAGGTTTGCTTTCGTGGACGATCTTAAGGGGATGGCGTATCGTCGTATCAAGGAAATGATAATCAGCTGTGAGCTTAGGCCTGGTCAGCTTATAGATCAGAACAAGCTTATAGAAGATCTTGGTGTAAGCCGGACTCCTGTTAGGGATGCGCTCAATGAGTTAGATAACGAGCGGCTCGTCGAGATTTATCCTAGACGTGGGGTTTTTGTATCTGCGCTTTCTCCTTTGGACATGAAGAAGATATATGCTGTCCGTACTGTGATGGAGCCGTATATCGTCTCGCTTGTTACGCCTACGGCAAGCCGTGATCGCCTTAATGAGTTCCTGTCTATATTCTCATCTCAGGAAAACATAACGGACCACAGGACCTTCTGCCAAAGCGATTATGATTTCCATATGTTCCTTGCGCAGGCAACGGAGAATGAGTATATCATCAATCTGATGGAGAATGTCCTTTCTCACAATATGAGATTTGTTATCATCGCTTCTGAGCTTCCTCGTAGGCTGGAGCGTTCTAATCTTGAACATGCGAAGATCATCGAGGCCATACTCGAGGGGGATGTAACTAAGGCTTCAAGGCAGATGGCTAGCCATATAAAGAAGGCGATGACATCCTGTGTCAGTACATTGAATGGTTCTTTGATAATACCTGAGCGTGATGTCTAGATGTGTTGATATTCGCTCTATTCCTTGTTGCTTTCATGTTTTTGCTCCCTGATCCTGCAAATTTTCATCTATCTGTTCAGGATTAGGTTATAATTAGGGTAGAAAGGAGGCAGGTTATGGCGGAAAGGACTATCTACACGATCGGAAGGCAGTTCGGCTCAGGTGGAAGGCAGGTGGGAAAGGCGCTCGCTGAGAGGCTTGGCATTCCTTACTATGATAAGGAGCTGCTGGCAATGGCCGCGAAGGACAGCGGCTTCTCGGAATCACTCTTCCATGATGCCGATGAGAAGCCGGCATCGTCGCTTCTCTATTCCCTGGTGATGGGGAACTATCCCATGTCATCGGGAACGCTCGGCTTCAATGAGATGCCTCTCAATGACCAGCTCTTCCTGATACAGTCGAACACGATAAGGAAGGTGGCTTCCAAGGGCTCCTGCGTGATAATCGGCCGCTGTGCCGACTATGTCCTTCGTGATGATCCTGATGTCATATCCATATTCATCCATGCGCCTATAGCGGCCAGGGTGAAGAGGGCGGTGGAGTCATACGGCATAGAGAAGGAGAGGGCCGAGGACGTCTGCCTCAAGAACGATAAGAGCAGGGCCAACTTCTACAACTACTACTCAGACCATAAGTGGGGCATGTGCCGCACATACTCGATCTCCCTCGATTCAGCCCTTATCGGCATCGAAGGCTGCGTCGATGAGATCGTCAGGTTCACGGAGCTGCGCAACGCCCACAAGGATGAGGCCGGCACGATATGACCGTATATGACACGCTCTCTGAGCTAGAGAGTTATCAGGGAGCGTTTCCCCAGATCGCGACGATAATAACGGTGATGGACCGTTCCCTTCCCTATGATCAGGGGAAGGGTAGCTATGACACGCCGGAAAAGAGCGATGTGAGGTACATCATCGATGAGTTCATATCCTCCCAGAACGGCTTTCATCCTGAGCTTCTCGATGGAAGCCTTGTCATGGAGATAGCCCTTTCCGGGGATGAGATCGTCTCCGTAGATGGCTCGGTGTTCCGCCTGGGAGAGGGGAGCTTCCTCATCTATGACGGAGGCGCGGATGTCAAGCGCGGCGTGATGTGGAGCATCCCCGGGCCTGTGAAGGCCGTCAGGTTCATATTCTAGCCTTCGTTCAGGTTCCTTACCGTCTCTCCCTTCTGGATCGTCGTCTCATATGTCCTTGAATAGGGAGGCTTTATCTTTCCGTCCATTATCTCCGAGATCGCGGAGATGCTCTCATAGCCCACATCGTAGAGCGGCTGCTTTATACCCGTGAGCGTCGGCCCCTTGTACTCCTCCTCGAGGTGGCTCTGGCTGTCGAACGTCATCACTGAGATATCCTCAGGGACGCGGAAGCCGAGGCTGAGTATGCCCTTTATCGCCTGGACCGCGATCTTGTCGCTGGTGGTGAATATGGCAGTGGGGCGCTTCTCATCCGGCATTCGCATGATGGCCTGTGCCGCGTCGAACGCCTGGGAGCTGTCGCCGAAGATGTTTACGATGTTGTCGGGGGTGAGCGTGAAGCCGCACTCCGTCATCGCCCTCTGGTAGCCGTTGAGGCGCTCAAGGTTGACCTTCTTGTTAGGGTTCCCCATGAAAAGCACGATCCTCTCATGCCCGTTCTCGGCAAGGAACCTCACGGCGTTCATCGCCCCATCGAAGTTGTTTATCAGTATCTGGTTGAACTGGGAGTTATCGAAGTTGTTCTCTATGAGTATGAACGGGAAGCGGGAAGAGGAGAGGTTCTCGATTATCGGCCAGTCGGTGTAGAGCGTGCCATAGAGTATCATGGAGTCCACGATGCCGTTGGTGAGGAACTGCATGTACTTGTTCCGCTCCTCCTTCTCATCGCTGAGATTGCAGAACAGCACGCACTTATGCATCGCTGTCGCAGCATCCTTCATCCCTCGCAGGAGATCATAGAAGAACGGCTTATGTAGGTTCCTTATCAGCACGGCGATCGCCCCTGTCTTCCTGTTTACCAGGGACCTCGCGGCATTGTTGGGGAAGTAGCCGGTCTCGCTGATGACCTTCTTGACCCTCTCCCGTATCTCGGGATTGACGTTCTCCGCCCCGTTTATGACCCTGGAGACAGTCGATGGCGAGACATTCGCTAGTTCCGCTACCTTCTTTACAGTTACCATATGGCTCCCACACTGTGAAACAGTTTCATGAAATGCGTTTCACGCTAAGATTGTACAGCCCGAAAAGCGCAGTTTGCAAGCTTAAAATCAATGTTTTTCGTTAAATGAACGTTATCTAGGCATTTTCGGGTTATTTTAAGAAAACGATTTATCAAGATGTATAAACTCGGTCATGAAGACATGAAATCAAGAGGTATCTTTATATAAAATATAAAGATAAAAATAATCTAAAATTCTTGTTGCATTATGGAAATAACGGGCTTATGATTAAATTCGGTTGAGAAAACGTTGCATCAACCACATCATTGAAAAAGGAGATCACAGAATGAAGAAACTCTTAGCAGCACTTCTTGCACTTCTCTTCGTTGTTGTCCCTGTATTCGCAGGCGGATCATCCGAGTCCTCGAAGGACGGTACCGTCACCATTTCCTTCTGGGATGGAAACTGGAACGAGCCTGTCTTCGCAAAGATCCAGGAACTCTGGAACGAGCAGCATCCTGACATCAAGCTTCAGGCTGAGTTCCAGATCGATAACGGCCAGTTCGAGAAGTACATGCTCGCAATGCAGAACGGAACCGCTCCTGATGTAGTGGCATGCGCACATGACTGGGTGACCACCTTCGGTACCGCAGGTCTTCTTGAGCCGATCGACTCATACGTAGAGGCATCCGGCCTTGATCTTTCCCAGTACGTACAGGGCGCTATCGACGTAGCGACCGTTGACGGAAAGCTCTATGGACTCCCGTTCAGGACCGAGACCTACACGCTCTTCTACAACAAGGACATCCTTGCAGCAGCCGGCTACACCGAAGCTCCTAAGACCTGGGATGAGGTTCTTGAGATCGCAGCGGCTGTCGATAGCGACGAGGTTGCCGGATTCGGCGTCTGCGGAACGAACTTCTCCAACTTCTCGTTCCAGTACATCACGATGCTCCGCTCCTCTGGTCAGGACATCCTTACCGCCGATAACAGCGCCAGCGCGCTCGACACCCCTGTAGCCATCCAGACCGCAGAGCTGTACAGGAAGCTTGCTGAGTATGCTCCGGCATCCATGCTCGAGAACGACAACGTCGCCAACCGTACGCTCTTCGCTTCCGGCAAGATCGCTATGTACATGTCCGGTATCTATGATGCACCGGAGATCATCAAGGCCAACCCTGACCTCAACTTCGCTTGCGCGATGGTCCCGACCGCTAACGGCGCGGAGCGCGGAAGCATCCTCGGCGGATGGTCAGTGGCTATCCCGAAGTGCGCACAGCACAAGGACGAGGCCTACATGTTCATGGAGTTCCTGACCTCTCCTGAGGTTGCTGAGCTTTACACGAACACCTTTACCGGCCAGGGCACTCCTGCCGCTACGTTCGCTGATTATCCTGCAGACATCATCGAGCCGAACGCTGACGCGCTTGCATACGCATACGCTCTTCCGAACGTCGGTTCTATCACGATGATCAGGCAGGCGATCTTCGACAACCTCTCGCTCTCACTTACCGATACCATGACCCCGGAGGCAGCTATCCTCCAGTGCTCTGCACAGGTCAACGAGTATCTCTCGGAGTAATCGAGACCGTTTCGCTATGGATCTCGGGGAGGGGAGCGATCCCCTCTTCGAGGATTTTATGGATTTGAAAAAAGCTAAGGAGGAGCGAAAGTGAAGAGAAGCAGGAAAGGTTTCTATTATTGCATACCGGCACTTGCCGTGATTTGCTTCGTCTCGGTTTATCCGCTCTTATATACGATTGTCCTCGGGTTCTTCAACAAGACCCTTCTAAAGCCTCAGATGACATTTGCTGGATTTGAGCAGTATATCGATCTGTTCACCGATGGAGTATTCCTCAAGTCCATCAAGAACACGTTTGTCTGGACGTTCTTCAGCGTCGTGTTCCAGTTCGGCATGGGATTCGCGTTCGCGATGATCCTGCATCAGGGATTCGTCAGGTTCAAGGCGACCTTCAGGATCCTGCTGATGGTCCCATGGGTGCTTCCTTCCATCATCGGCTCATCGGTGTGGAAGTGGATGTATAACGCAGATTATGGAATCATAAACTTCATCCTGCAGACACTGCACCTGATTCCTGAATATAAGACCTGGCTCAGCCGCCCGGAGACGGCGATGGCCGCTGTCGTGGTCGTCAACGTCTGGAAGATGTTCCCGTTCGTGCTGCTGATGATCGAGGCCGCGCTCCAGGGCGTCTCCAAGGACCTCAAGGAAGCCGCCACGCTCGATGGAGCGACTCCGGTGCTTGTCTTCCGCGTGGTCACATGGCCTGCCATCGCAAGCACATGCTACTCGCTGATCCTGCTTCTGATGATCTGGACGCTCAACGCATTCACCTTCGTCTACAACCTTACCCTCGGCGGTCCGGCGCATGAGACCGAGGTACTTGCGATGTTCATCCATAACAAGGCATTCACCGAGTTCGACTTCGGTGCGGCATCGGCGGCAAGTACCGTGCTGTTCATCATCACGGCGGTGGTAAGCCTGGTCTACTTCAGGTTCACCAAGGCAAAGGAGGACTGAGATATGCCATTGACACTTAAGAAGATAATCACATACGTGCTTCTGATACTCGTCATATTCATAGCGATCTTCCCTGCTATCTGGATGCTTTCGACATCGATAAAGCCGGTGACTGAGCTTTATGATAATCCGCCTGAGATCATCCCTGACGGACCGACGCTTGCCAACTACGCCAACGTGCTGTCACGCTCGGTGATGCTGCAGAGCTTCGGCAACAGCGTCGTGATAACCGCGGCGGTCGTGGTGCTGACGCTCCTCCTGACCTCGCTTGCAGGCTATGGACTCGCGCGCTACACGTTCCGCGGCTCCAAGACGCTCAGCCTCGCATTCCTCTTCGGTCAGATGGTCCCGTCGGTCGTGCTGGTGATACCCCTTTACTTCATGTTCAACAAGTTCGGTCTTCTTGACACGAAGTTCGGTCTCATCATCGCTGATCTCTCGATGACCCTTCCTATGGGAATAGTGATGCTCACGTCGTTCTTCAAGACCGTTCCTGAGGAGCTTGAGGAGGCCGCGATGATCGATGGCACGACGGAGCTTGAGGCGCTCTTCCGCGTGGTCATGCCGATAGCCAAGCCGGGACTTATCTCGGTGGCGATCTACACCTTCATCCACGCCTGGGAGGAGTTCCTCTTCGCACTCAATCTTACCCTTTCCGCGAGCCAGCGCACGCTGCCTATCGCGATAAGCACATTCGCAGGCGAGTTCACCGTTGACTGGGGTGCCACGATGGCCGCATCGACCGTGGTAGCGCTTCCTGTCCTCGCTATCTTCCTGCTGTGCAATAAGTACTTCATCCAGGGACTTTCCGATGGAGCGGTTAAGGGCTAAGGAGGCTTATGATGATGACTGTGAACAGAAGCTCGGCACCTTCCGAGCTTAGGATTACCGATATGAAGCTTACCAAGGTGGATCTTCCGCCTTGGGGCTGCTGGATCCTGAGGCTTGACACGAACCAGGGGATAAGCGGGTTCGGCGAGCTTCGCGATGGAGCGAGCGCTACCTATGCCAAGATGCTCAAGGCGCGCCTCTTAGGGGAGAATCCCTGCGATACCGAGCGCCTGATAAAGAAGATCAAGCAGTTCGGCGGACAGTCCAGGCAGGCTGCGGGTGTGAGCGCTGTAGAGATCGCGCTCTGGGACCTCGCGGGAAAGGCCTATGGCGTTCCTGTCTACCAGCTCCTTGGTGGAAAGTACCGCGATAAGGTCAGGCTCTATGGCGACATGCACATAGAGCGCGGAAGGTTCTCAGGCGTGCTTGAGGATCCTGAGATCGTGGGAAAGAAGCTCCTGGACTATGTGGATAAGGGCTTCAACGTCGTCAAGCTCCTGAGCGTCGAGCTTATCACATCGGCCCCCGGCAACTGCGCGGGTCCTGCCGACTGGCTCAACACCGTACGCAAGGCCGAGGCTGACGCCAGGAAGGCATCCGCATCAGGAGACAGGGCGGAGATGTCGCGCGTGAACGGCATCCTCTATGACTTCAACAGGATATCCCACCCATTCACCAACCTCCACATGACGGAGAAGGGACTGGATGAGCTTGATGAGTATATCGGGCGCGTTCGCAGCGTGATCGGGGACGAGATACCTCTCGCGATCGATCACTTCGGGCACTTCCCCGTGGTCGACTGCATAAAGATCGCCCAGAGGATGGAGAAGTACCATCCGGCATGGCTTGAGGACCTCCTGCCTTGGTATCTGACGGATCAGTACAAGGAGCTGAAGTCCCATACCGTCTCATCGATCACGACGGGTGAGGATATGTACCTTGCCAAGACCTTCGAGCCTCTGCTGAAGGCCGGCGCGCTTGATCTCGTGCATCCTGATATGCTCACCTGCGGCGGCATCATGGAGACCAAGAAGCTGGGAGACCTCGCGGAGGAGTATGGTGCCTCGATGGCCGTGCATATGTGCGAGAGTCCTGTGGCCGCGATGGCCGGGGCGCATATGGCGATGGCGACCGAGAACTTCTTTGCCCTGGAGTACGATGCGTTCGACTCGCCGTGGTGGGAGGATCTTCTCGTGGGTCCTGTGCATCCGTTCATCGAGGGCGGCTACGCGCACGTCACGGAGGCGCCGGGACTGGGAATCGAGGATATCAACGCGGACCTGGTGCGCGAGCATGGACCGTTCAAGGGCAAGGATATCTGGATCGGAACAGATGAATGGAACGGGGAGACATCCCTTGACAGGATATGGAGCTGAATATGGGAAAGGCAATAAAGGACAATCAGATACTGCAGTTGGGCTTCATCGTGCATGATCTCGAAAGCACGAAGAAGAAGGTCGCGGAATTCCTGGACGTACCGGTCCCGGAGTCAGTTTCCTCAGGAGAGTATTCGGTCACGAAGACGGAGTACAGGGGAGAGCCGGCTCCTGAGGCACAGTGCCATATGGCGTTCTTCTACCTCGGTAACCTCCAGATAGAGTTCATCGAGCCTAACGAGGCGCCATCGGCATGGCGCGAGTGGCTGGACAGGCATGGAGAGGGACTCCATCACATCGCCTTCAAGTCCGACGGTGTCGCTAATAACATCAAGGCGCTTGCCGACATGGGCATACCGATGATCCAGCGCGGCGAGTATCGCAGGGGAAACGGGCGCTATGCCTTCTTCGATGCACGCGATTATATGAAGTGCATCATAGAGGTGCTTGAGTCCGACGAGGAGAAGAAGGGATGATGAAGGGTATAGTCGATCCCGAGAGGATCGTCTCTATCGGCTATGTCGTCCGCGATATCGAGGCATCCTCCCGCCGCCTTGCTGCGATGCTTGGCTCAGAGGTACCTCAGCCCGTCTCATCCGGGGAGGCTTCCGTTACCCATGTCGAGTACATGGGGGCGGCTGCACCTGAGGCCGTATGCCGCATGGCGTTCTTCAGGATGGGATCGGTCAAGCTTGAGCTGATAGAGCCGAATGAGGCTCCCTCCGTCTGGAGGGATTTCCTCGAGAGGCGCGGAGAGGGCGTGATAGAGATCGCGTTCATGTCCGATGATGCCGATGCCGTCGTCGCTGATGCGGAGAAGCGCGGCATGAGGCTCTTGCAGAAGGGAATCTTCCGCGGCGGCAACGGCAGGTACGCGTATATCGATACGCTAGATGAGATCGGGTTCTACATAGAGGTTCTCGAGATGTTCAAGGAGAATAGGCAATGAGCAGGATCGGTGATGATTTCATATGGGGCGTAGCTTCCGCTTCCTATCAGGTGGAGGGCGGTGCCCATGAGGGTGGACGCAGCGAGAGCATCTGGGATAGGTTCGCCAGCGTTCCCGGCAATATAGAGAATGGCGATACGGGCGATGTGGCCTGCGATCAGTACCACAGGTACGAGGAGGACGTGAGGATCATGAAGGAGCTGGGCATCAAGGCCTACCGCTTCTCCATCGCATGGCCGCGCGTCATCCCCACCGGTACCGGAAAGGTCAATAAGGAGGGCCTCGATTACTACGTCAGGCTCGTGGATGCGCTCCTGGAGGCCGGTATCGAGCCGATGGTCACCATGTACCACTGGGATCTGCCGCAGGTGCTGCAGGATAGGGGAGGCTGGGCCAACCCTGAGAGCGCTGACTGGTTCGCGGAGTATGCGAAGGTGCTTTTTGAGGCGCTGGGCAGCAAGGTCCACTACTGGATGACATTCAATGAGTCGTTCTGCACGACCTTCCTCGGCTACTACGAGGGACGCATGGCTCCGGGCTTCAGGGATTTCTCCACCGCGGTGCTTTGCTCCCACAACCTCCACAGGGCCCATGGAAAGGCGGTGACGCTCTTCAGGAAGATGGTTCCCTCCGGTGAGATCGGAGTCGCTCTCAAGCTCATGGGAAGGCGTCCATATGACCCGTCCGATGAGAAGGACGTGCGCGTCGCGAAGATCGCTGACGGCTACCTCAACCGCTGGTTCATCGAGCCTCTGGTCTTCGGTAAGTATCCTGAGGAGATGGTCGAGTACTATAAGGAGCAGGGCGTGGTCGTTCCCGAGTTCGATCCTGGGGAGATGAAGGAGATCGGGCAGCCGATGGACTTCGTCGGCATCAACTACTACAACGACCACTATGTCAGGTATGATAGCTCCGCATGGCCCGTCTATTACAGGTTCCAGAACCATGGTGATGATATCGTGAACGACTGCGGCTGGCCGATGACCGTAGATGGCTTTACCGACATGCTGATCCGCCTCAAGGAGCAGTGGGGCGTGAAGCGGGTTCTGATCACGGAGAACGGCACGGCGGAGAACGACAAGATCTCCCTCGACGGATGCGTGCATGATCCGAACAGGATCGATTACATGAGGCGTCATATCGCGGCGATGAAGAAGGCCATGGATGCCGGGGTTAACATCATCGGCTACATCTACTGGTCATATTCCGATAACTACGAATGGGCCTCCGGATACAGCAAGAGGTTCGGTCTGGTCTACATCGATTATCCTACGCAGAAGAGGATCATCAAGGACAGCGGACGCTACTACAGCGCCCTGATCCAGAACAACGGAGAGGAGGTCTGATATGAAGTCGAAGGTTGCCATAGTCGGTTGCGGCGTGATCAGCGATATCTACTTCCAGAACCTCTCCACGAAGTTCTCCAACGCCGAGGTCGTGGCCTGCGCGGATCTCGATACTGCGAAGGCTGAGGAGAAGGCGGCGAAGTACGGTGTGAAGGTGATGACAACCAAGGAGATCATCGCCGATGGCTCGATCAGGATGGTGGTCAATCTCACCACACCTAACGCCCATTATCCGGTGATCAAGGAACTGCTAGAGGGTGGCAAGAACGTCTATACCGAGAAGCCATTTGCCGTGAGCATGGCTGAGGCTGATGAGCTGTCGCGTATCGCGGATGAGAAGGGCCTCGCGCTCTGCTCCGCTCCTGACACGTTCCTTGGCTCTGCCTGCCAGACGGGACGCTTCATCGTCGATTCCGGTCTTATAGGAACTCCGACGAGCGCGGTGGCGGTGCTTAACCGCGATGGCGGCCTGATGGCCGATAAGTACCCCTATACCGGCAAGAAGAACGGAGGGATAGGACCGGACGTCGGCGTATATTACCTTACGGAGATGCTGAGCATCATGGGACCCGTGGCGTCATGCTGCGGCTACTCCGAGGTGAGCAGGCCGGAGAGGATCCACTCCCTCGTCACGCGCCCGGGCTTCGGTACCGGCTACACCATCGAGAGCGATAACCTCGTCTCAGCGTCGTTCCGCTTCTCCTCAGGCGCTTTCGGGTCGCTTCACCTCAATGCCGATTCCACGCAGGATGAGATGCCGTATCTGACGATCTACGGCACCGAGGGGATACTCTATCTTCCCGATCCAAACAAGTTCGGAGGAGAGGTGAGGCTGCAACTGAAGGGACAGACTGAGCCTATCGTCTTCCCTCCGACCCATGCGTATAGCGGGAACTCGAGGGGACTCGGGGTCTCTGAGGCGCTATGGGCGCTCGATCATGGCCGCCGTCCGCGCACGAGCAAGGAGATGGCCTACCACGTGCTTGAGCTGATCTACGGTGTAGAGGAAAGCTCCAGAACCCATGCTTATCATGAGATGAAGTCTACGTTCACGCGTCCTGATCCGATACCCCGTGGCTTCCTCGATGAGGGCTACCACGGTGCGACCGAGGAGGCGGGCCTCTTCTTCTGATGGACTACCTAAAGAGATTCGGTATCGAGAGATACATAAATGCCCATGATACGATAACCCTGTACGGCGGAAGCCGTATGGGGTCATCTGTGCTTGAGGCGGCTCTGCAGGCGGCGTCCACCTTCGTCGACTTCGACGCGATGCAGTGCACGCTCGACAGGCAGATCGCGGAGCTTACCCATAATGAGGATGCCTTCATCTGCGGTGGTGCCGCGGCGGGGGTGCAGCTTGCGGCGGCAGTGATGATGGCGAAGGGCTCGGAGTATGCGTACCGGCGCCTGCCCCATACCGATGGCAGGGCAGATGAGTTCATCGTCTTCCATTCGAACATGAACTGCTACTTCAAGTCGATCGAGGCCGCCGGCGGCCGCGTCAGGCTGATAGGTGATGTCGATGAGACGCCGGAGTGGGAGCTTGAGGGCGCGATAGGCGAGAGGACGGCCGGCGTCTTCCTCTTCCCCAATCGTTCCTATGACAAGGCGAGCATCACGCTCAGGCGCACCGCTGAGATCGCCCATAGCCATGGTATTCCCGTGGCAGTAGATGCCGCGGCCTACCTGCCGCCTGTCGAGAACCTCTGGCGCTTCACCCAGGAGGGCGCCGACCTCGTCATATTCTCCGGCGGCAAGACGCTATCAGGTCCCCAGTCGAGCGGGCTCATCGTCGGACGGAAGGAGTATATCGAGGACTGCAGGCGCTTCGGAGAGCCGGCCCATGGCATATGCCGTTCGGCGAAGGTCTCCCGAGAGGCGGCCATTGCCCTTCGCGTGGCGGTGGAGGAGTTCGTCAGCCAGTCGACCGAAGGCTACTACAAGGCGATAGAGAAGCGTATAGGGCGGATGGTGGAACGCGTCGAGGGCACGTATCAGGCGGAGGTCATACCGCATGGCTCCGTCGGACAGAGCTATCCGAGGCTTTCCCTCGCGCTCTCGTCCCCTGAGGAAGCCGTGGCCCTCAGGGATTACATGAAGGATAATCACGTATTCATAGGAATAGATGGCAGCTCTGCCATCATAAGCGCGCAGAACATGAGCGATGATGAGGCTGATACGGTCTCGGCTCTCCTCTGCGCCTTCAAGGAGGAAAGAAGATGAGCGATGTGGAGAAGAGGCTCGAGGTGCTTGGCATCGAGCTTCCCGTGAGGAACAGGAAGGGAAAGGGTGCCGTAGCGGCAGTGCTTGATGGCGATATGCTCTATGTATCGGGGCATCTTCCGTACACAGAGAGCGGAGAGCTTCTCTATAAGGGCAAGGTCGGAGGCAATCTCACCCAGGAAGAGGGCTATGCCGCCGCCCGCCAGTGCGGCCTCAACATGCTCCGCACGATAAAGGACTACATCGGATCGCTTGACCGCGTGGAGTGCTTCGTCAAGGTGCTGGGCCTCGTGAATAGCGCCGCTGACTTCTCCTCGCAGCCTGCTGTCGTAAACGGATTCTCGGATCTCATGGTCGAGGTCTTCGGAGTACGCGGACAGCACGCCAGGTCGGCCATGGGCGCCTACGCCCTCAATGATGATGCCCCTGTCATCGTCGATGCGATAATCAAGATCAGGGACTGAGGAGGAGCCATGAAGGATTGGGAAAGAGAGGACAGGTTCGCCGCTAAGCGCGGCAATGTAGTCCTCCGCCGCGTGGGCGACCTTCTATATGTAGGCGGACATGGTCCTGAGGACCAGCTTACGGGAAAGGCACTCTATCAGGGGAGGATCGGGACGGACCTGAGCGTTGAGACAGGCTATGAGGCGGCACGCGAGTGCGCGAGGATCATCACCGGCGCCCTGAAGGACTACCTCGGATCGCTCGATCGCGTCGAGAGCTTCGTGAGGGTCTTCGCGCTCGTCAACTGCGGCGAGGGCTTTTGCGAGATCGACCGCGTGATGGATGGATTCTCCGATTTCATCATGGAGGTCTTCGAGGAGAGGGGGTATCATGCACGCACGGCGATGGGAACCCATAACCTGCCGAACGGGAATATCCCCTGCGAGTTCGAGGTGATCGTAAGGATACGGTGATGCCTGGCTATGATATCGTGCTGAGGGGAGGGCGCATCATCGATGCCTCTTCCTCTCTTGATATGATCGGAGACGTTGGGATAAGCGATGGGCTGGTGGCATATGCCGGCCCATCCCTTCCTGATAAGGGGAAGATCGATATAGACTGCACGGGGCTCCTGGTGCTTCCCGGACTGATAGACATGCATACGCATAGCTATCCTGTGTATCCGAGGCGTCCTGACGCGCTTCCCGCGTTCGATGGCGAGGCCTTCTGCCTCCGTTCGGGCGTGACAACCGCCGTTGATGCGGGTACCTGCGGCATCGATGACTTCCCCTCATTCTATGAGGATACGATCCTTACATC
This sequence comes from uncultured Spirochaetales bacterium, assembly GCA_949299185.1. Classification (GTDB taxonomy): domain Bacteria; phylum Spirochaetota; class Spirochaetia; order Sphaerochaetales; family Sphaerochaetaceae; genus Ornithospirochaeta. The sequence goes on along the minus strand of CASFZR010000010.1, from coordinate 4,225 downwards.
GAAGGTGCGTCTCTTCGCGTTCCTCAATATCGCGCGGGGAGGCATGGTGCGGATGGCCTCGGAGCAGGAAGGGGAGGAGATGCTCGTTGACGATGCCGTGTCGATGGCCCGGGAGTATGGGAGCGTGGTCGTCGGCTTCAAATCCGCGCACTACCGCGTAGGCATCCCCTTCGATGCTGCCCATACGCCATGGCTGAGCATCGACAGGACCGTCGAGGCGGGAGAGAAGGCAGCTCTTCCTGTCATGGTCGATATGCAGCCCAACGGCAGGGAGCGTACCTACCGTGACTTCATAGAGCATCATCTCCGTCCTGGGGATATCCACACGCATGTGTATGCCCAGCAGTTCGACTTCCTCACGGAGGACGGCCATGTGATGGACTACATGTTCGAGGCGCGGAAGCGCGGTATACGCTTCGACCTGGGGCATGGCAGGCGTTCCTTCTGGTTCCGCAAGTGCATCCCCTCGCTTGAGGATGGCTTCATGCCTGACACGATCTCCACCGATATATACTCGGCGAATGTCCTTGCCCCTGTGCAGGATATGCTGAACGTGATGTCTAAGCTGCTCTGTGCGGGGATGCCGCTCCATGATGTGATAGCCGCAGCCACGGTCAATCCTGCCGCTGTGATAGGCCACCGTGAGCTTGGCACGCTCTCCGTAGGCTCCGCTGCCGATGTTGCCGTGCTGTCGCTCAGCGAGGGCGATTATGGCTTCGAGGATGGCGGAAGGGCGTCGATGCGCGGGCACTACCGCTTCGGATGCGAGATGACGATCCGTGATGGCCAGATCGTGTTCGATCGCAACGCCAGGGCCGCGGTGGACTGGAGGGAGGCCCCAGCCGACTACTGGATAGCCCCTTCCGTGATAGGCGGTGACTCATGAGGCTTGCGCTCAATCTCTCATATGAGAAGCTTACCGATGATTATTTCCGCTTCTCCAAGGAGATAGGCTGCGATGGCCTTATCTGTCATCTCAATACATATAACGCCACGTGGGGCGGGGAGAGCGACGAGCTGACGACGATGAGCGTCCATAACCCTGTCTGGTCCTATGACTCCATAAGCTCCCTTAAGAAGCGGATCGAGTCATTCGGACTGGAACTATACGGCATAGAGAACCTCAATCCCTTTGACTGGTATGACGTGCTTCTTGCCGGTCCTGAGAGGGATGAGCAGATCGAGTACCTGAAGCTCATCGTGAGGAACCTCGGAAGGGCGGGGGTGAGGTATCTTGGCTATAACTTCAGCCTCTCCGGAGTCTATGGGCGCAGGAAGGTGAGGGCGGCGCGAGGCGGTGCTGAGACGATGGTCTTCGATGCCTCGGACCCGATCGTGGATATGCCTATCCCGGATGGCATGGTGTGGAACACGGAGATAGAGAAGGATGGATTTGCCGTTCCCGTGATTCCCAACGAGGAGCTATGGGAGCGTCTACGCTACTTTCTGGAGCGTATCGTGCCTGTTGCCGAGGAGTGCGGCGTCGTGCTTGCTGCCCATCCGGATGATCCTCCCGTTGAGAGGCTCAGGGGAAATGCCAGGCTGGTGAACACTCCATCGGGATTCCACCGCCTCGTCGATATGCTTCCAAGCCCTAGCAACAGGACGGAGCTATGCATCGGCACGCTGCAGGAGATGCCCGGATGCACCGACCTCGAGGGCGAGGTCGCCTCCCTTGCTGATAAGGGGGCTATCGGATACGTGCATCTGAGGAATGTCAGGGGTAAGCTTCCTCACTATACCGAGACGCTCATCGATGATGGGGATATCGATGTGCCTGCCATCATCAGGACGCTCTCCGATCATGGATTCGATGGTCCAATAGTGCCTGATCACACGCCGTACCTTGACTGCAGGGAGCCATGGCTCTCGGGCATGGCCTTCCAGATAGGGTACCTCCGTGCCTGCCTCGATACGATAAGGTAGTACATGCCAAGTACACAGTAACTACAGCCTTCTCCTCATACGATCCGTTATCTTTAGGATGTAGAAGGAGAAAGCTATGGAACTGAAGGATGTACTGGGCGGTATCGCATATCGAGGGGCAGGGTGCCTCTTCTACAGCATCGATTCCGACGGTGACGTATGGGTCCTCCTTGGGCGCAGGCCCGTAGGACACCTCTTCGGCTCGGCATACCACTGGTCAATACCGGAGGGAACGGTAAAGGATGATGACCCCTCGCTTCTGGATGCCGCGATGCGCGTGGCATATGAGGAGACGGGCATACTCGATAACCGCGGCAGGGCCCGACTCTTCTGGGAGGTCGATGAAGGCGGTGTAGGGCTTTCGATATATTCCCTGAGGCTGTCATCGAAGGTCCCTCCGAAGAGGAGCAGGTGCTACTCAGACCTGCGATGGTTCCGGCTGGGAGACCTGATCGATGATATCGACACGCTGGCAGGGAGCCAGCTCAAGGCCTTCGCTCTCTCAATGGGATTGAAGAAGGCCGTCTGATAAGGAAGCAGAGGCCTGTCCTGCCATCCGATCCGGCAGGGCAGGCCTATTTTCATGGTGGTCATTTCATGTAGAATCCGATCATGAGAATAACGTTCCTCACCATCTTCCCACATTCATTCGATAGCTTCCTGGGCTTTCCTGTGATCAGAAGGGCCATGGAGAACGGCCTTGTGGATATCGAGATCGTGGATATCAGGGAGTACGCGGACGGATGCTTCAGGGCCGTCGATGACTCTCCTTATGGAGGTGGGCCCGGCCTTCTCTTACGTGCGGATACCCTCTCTGCCGCATTGGCTCATGTCCGCACCTCATCATCGAAGAGCATCCTTATGGGCCCGAAGGGAAGGCGGCTCACGCAATCCATGGCGCATGAGCTGTCAGAGGAGGAGCATATCATCCTCATTGCAGGGCATTACGAGGGCGTGGATGAGCGCTTCAGGAGATATATCGATGATGAGATCTCGATCGGGGACTATATCCTCACCGGCGGGGAGAGTGCCGCGATGGTCACCGCGGAGGCCGTGATACGCCTTCTCGATGGTACGCTGAGGGATGGCTCTGCAGACGTCGAGAGCTTCGAGGATGGCATATTGGAGTATCCTCAGTACACGCATCCAGCTCTCTTCTGTGGCATGGCTGTTCCCGACGTGCTTCTCTCGGGGCATAAGGAACGCATAGCACGCTTCAATGAGAGGGAGGCTCTGAAGGATACGATACGCCTCCGTCCGGATCTCCTTTCCCTCGATAGGGACTTCATCTATCACTCGCTCCATAGGGACTATTGCAATGAGGCTACGATCATAAGGTGGCTTGGCGAGAGGCTTCCCGTTCCCTCGATAGTCCATGAGGATGATCCTTTCCTGATGCTTTCAAGGCCGAAGGGAAGGACATTGGATACGGCAGGGAGGAACAAGATCCTGAAGACGGCCGCCGCAGCGCTGAGGATGCTCTGGTCCGTTGATATCTCCACATGCCCATGCGACGAGGGAATAGCCAGCACTATAAGGAGGCTGAAGGGCAGATTGCTTCCATATGATGCCTGGGATAAGCTGAAGGAGCTTGAGGCATGTGCGGTAGATGAGGACCTTGTCTTCTCCCATGGCTCCCTTTCCCTATGCGATATCATGGTGAACGGCAACGGGATAGTCTCTTTCGTGAATCTGCAGGGGGCAGGGAAAGCAGACCGCTACCGTGACCTTGCCTCGTTGACCGCATCCTTAGAGGAGGCAGGGATAAGCAAGGAGGAGCTTATTCCATTGATAGGCATGGACATAGATGAGGAGAAGCTTGGATATTTCCGTAATCTGCATGAGGTGATAGCGCAGAGTGATGCCCATCGCCATACATGAATCCAATAGCTATGATCCTGTATTCCCATTTCTAAACTAGGATTTCCTTCAAGATCTTCTCCACATCAGCGGGTTTGACCTTCAACAACGAAGATAGAAGCAACGTTTAATACAGCTGCACATGCTTCCTTTTGCCGTCTCTCCTCACATATGAGACCGAGACCTTGTCCAGGGTCTTCCTCACGAGATCAATCGTCAGCTCCTCCCGGTCCTTGCAGCCCTTCAGCCTCTGCCTCATCTCAGCAATCAGTATCGAGGCAAGGAAGACAACGAACACACGCCCATCCATCGCCTGCCTTGTATGCACCGAAAGCCTCCGGCAGTCCTGGACGTTCTTTATGTCATTGAATATCTTCTCGACCCCGTCCTTGTCCCTGTATACGTTCATCACATCCGTGCTGGAGAGATCCATCCTGTC
>CASFZR010000009.1 GCA_949299185.1 uncultured Spirochaetales bacterium | reverse complement strand
TTCTCTGAAGATGAAGAACTGTAGATATGTATCCCTCTCTGTTCAGAAGGCCAATACTGCAGCATTAAGGCTCTACAGGAAAGCAGGTTTCAGGATTGTCGAGGATAAAGGAGATGAACTTGTAATGAAAATTGAGCTTGAATAACTCACGGCTTTATAAGACATACCGCCAGAAAATCTGCTAGGCTTGTCATGAAGGTCGTTGACGGATATTATCCATCGTTCCCCACAGGAATGAATATGGTTGTGACTGAAAAGCGGCTGATATCCCCCATGCCTTTATGCGGCGGCTCCCTGGTTCAGAGGGAGCTGCTTCCGTAATATCTTATTTTGCATGATGTCAGATACTGGTAAGCAATACCGTTACGCCGCCTCCGCAGATCATGCCTGCGTTTCCTCCCTTTGAGAGGTCCAGGCGTAGTATCTTCCTTTCCGGCCCATCTTCAAGCATCTTCCGTCCCTCATCTATGGCGATGCTCTCCACCCGTCCGCCTCCTATCGTGGAATAGGTACTGTCTTCCGTTATGACCATCATCGAGCCGATGGAGCGGGGTGCGGAGCCGTGCTTGTCGATTATGCGAGCGACCACGCAGCTTCCTTCTGAAGCCTTCCTGACAAGGGTAGGGGAGAGAAGCACTGCGCCCTTGTCCTTGCGGAGCGTGCTGATGATCTCGGCCATTATGGAGATGGCGATCTCTTCAGGGGTAACTGCATTGATTGATATCCCGATAGGGCTGTGTATCGCCTTTATCCTTGCGATATCGAAGCCTTCGTTCGTTACCGTCTCTATCTGTGCAGCGGCCTTTGCCTTCGAGCCTATCATCCCAAGATAGGAGAACGGCGCGGAGAGCGCGTAGCGCAGGGCCTCGAGGTCATAGGAGTGGCCATGGGTGAAGATCACGATATAAGGAGAGGGAGCATATCTCTTCTGCAAGAGTTCCTCGAATGGCCCGACATGGCGTTCTGCCTTCGAAAAGCGTTCTTCCGTAAGCTCCTCAGCCCTATCATCTAGCACTATCGTCCTCATGCCATGCATTACCGCGAGGTCATAGAGTGCCTTGCCTATGTGACCTGCACCGATTAGAAGAAGCGTGGGTTCCGAGGCTATGGTAGTTGATATCATGCCATCGGAAGGGTTGCCGAAGGCCGGTTCCCCGTCTATCAGGAGGCATTCCTCTCCGTCATCGGGGGATGTGAGCCATTCGATCCTCCTACCTTCCTCTAGCGCTTCTGCCAGCTTCTCGTAGAGCTTATTCATCCATTGCCTCCTTCAGCGTCCTTATCGTCTCATCGATCTCATCGGCCGTGGTGAACGGACCAGGGGAGAAGCGTAGCGTGCCGGAGGGGAATGTCCCAAGGCTCCTGTGGGAGGAAGGAGAACAGTGAAGCCCGACACGCGTCTCTATGCCGCTTCTCTCCAGAAGCACGGAGGCAAGCCATGCGATATCCTTCTCTGCCGAGACCGAGACGATTGGAGTCCGTGGTTCATCCGCGTCAGGACCATGCATGGTTATGCCATCTATTCCCTTCAGGCCATCAATGAGCCTTTCCGTCATAGCGAGAGAGTGCCTTCTTATGTCGCCGAGGTTCTCGATGACGTATCCGAGTGATGTGGATAGCCCCACGAGTCCCGGTATGTTCTCCGTTCCTCCGGATAGCCTCTCCGGAAGGGTATGTGGAACTATCTCCGAATCGCTCTCCGTGCCTGTGCCTCCGGTTATCAGGGGCTCGATGCTCTCCGCTATGTCCCGGCGGAAGATCGCTCCTCCCGTGCCTTCCGGACCGAGGAAGCCCTTGTGTCCGGGAAAGCAGACGGCCGCGGCATCGAGGTCGCTCATATCGATATCCACATAGGGCGAGGCCTGCGAGGCATCGATCAGCAATGGGATAGATAGCCTTCTGGCTTCCTCAGCGGCCCTTTCCAGATCCTCGACCGCCCCTGAGACGTTCCCAGCGGCGTTTATCACCATGGCATCGGCCTTCTCTGGCAGGAAGCCATCCCATAGGCTCCTTCCTTTCGCGTCAGAGGGAATCCTGATGACGTGGCATCCAAGCTGTGATAGCGGCCTCATTACCGCATTATGCTCATTGCTGGTGGTTATCACGGAAGCGCCCGGGCGTATGAGTCCTTTTATCGCCATGTTGATCGCCTCGGTGGCATTGAGCGTGAATGCCACGCATTCTGGATGAGCGTAGCCATATAGCGATGCGATCATCTCACGGAGACCGAAGACCGAGGAGAATACGCTCTCTGACTCTGCGCTCTCGGTCCTGTACAGATTCACGACATTGCTTCTTATATGCTCATAGATCGCCTCAGCCGTTCCCGGAGCCTTGGGGAACGCCGTCGCGGCGTTATCTAGATAGATTCTCCTCATAGACCGTAATCATAGCAGAGAGCGGGATCATAATCCATTGCGTTTTCATTTGCATGATGGTATATTCCCTGCCATGAGGATATCAGGAAAGGCTGGCCTGGCCGTAACAGGTGCAGCGATCGGAATCATAAGCGTTGCTCTCGTGGCGCTTGGAAACCCTGCCAATATGGGCTTCTGCATCGCTTGCTTCATCAGGGATATCGCGGGGGCGATGCATCTGCATACCGCTCCGATCGTCGAGTACGTCCGTCCGGAGATCATCGGAATAGTCTTCGGCTCGTTCGCGATAAGCGTCATCAAGGGTGACTTCAATCCTCGCGCGGGATCAAGCCCGGTGCTTCGCTTCATCATCGGCTTCATCGTCATGGTCGGAGCCCTTGTTTTCCTCGGCTGCCCGCTGAGGATGGTGCTTCGCCTCGGAGGAGGGGATCTCAACGCGCTTGTGGGACTGGCGGGATTCGCAGCCGGCATCGCGGCAGGATGCTTCTTCCTCTCCCGCGGCTTCTCACTCGGAAGGGCCAATAAGGAGAGCCAGCTTGAAGGCGTGGCGTTCCCTGCGATCAATGTCGCTCTATTCATTGCGTTCCTTGCCGTACCGTCGCTCTTCCTCTTCTCCGAGTCTGGTCCGGGATCGATGCACGCTCCTATAGCCGCTTCGCTTCTTGCCGGCCTCATCGTCGGCATTGCGGCAGAGCGCACCAGGCTCTGCATGGCCGGAGGTATCCGTGATATGATCCTCATAAGGGACTTCACACTCATAACCGGCTTCGTGGCCATCTTCGCCTTCACGCTTATCGGAAACCTCATCACAGGCCGCTTCAGCCTTGGCTTTGCCGAACAGCCCGTTGCCCACAGCGCCCACATCTGGAACTTCCTTGGCATGTTCGCCGTGGGACTTGGTTCCGCGATGCTTGGAGGCTGTCCGCTACGCCAGCTCATAATGGCAGGAGAGGGCTCTGGAGACAGTGCCATGGCCGTGCTTGGCATGCTCGTGGGAGCCGCGTGTGCCCATAACTTCTCCCTTGCCGCATCAGCAAACGTGGGGCCGGGAATCAATGGAAAGGTCGCGCTGGTGATCGGTATCGTGCTGCTTGTTGCCATAGCGGCAATCGTGACTGAACGCAACAGGAGGTCGGAATGAAGGAGATTGACTGCAGGGGACTTGGATGCCCTGAACCCGTGATAAGGACCAAGAAAGGGCTCAAGGAGAGTCCCGATGGAGTGGATGTCATCGTTGATGACAGGGCCGCGCGCGAGAACGTTCCACGCTATGCTGAGGCTACCGGCTACAAGGCCGATGTCAAGCAGGAGGGAGAGGCGTGGAGGATAGAGATCAGAAGGTAGTTACGTTCCACAGTCACTATGGGGCGCTTCTGTACCGTCGCCGCTATGGCGATGGCTGCGTCCTACGTCCCGTGCCGCGTGAGCTTTCGTCCTCCTGCGGTACGGCGGCGTTTGTCTCCGGTGGGCTTCACGAGGAACTCTTCGATGAGAATACCGAGGCGGCCTATGAGATGACCGAGGAAGGATGGAGGAAGATCTATGGATGAGAAGAGGCTTACCGAGCTTGTGAGAAGCTCCGGATGCAATGCCAAGCTACCGCCGGGGGATCTGCATGAGGTGCTGGACAGCCTGCCCCATGATGCCGACGCCAGGCTTATCGGGGGCTATGAGAAGAGCGATGATGCCTTCGTCTATGATATAGGGGATGGTAAGGTCCTGATCGAGACTGTCGACTTCTTTCCCCCGATGGTCGATGATCCCGTCGCGTTCGGGGAGATCGCGGCGGCCAACGCCATATCAGATATATACGCCATGGGGGCGGAGCCTTCGGTAGCGCTTTCCCTGATGTGCTTCCCATCCTGCCTTCCTCTCTCCGTGATGCGCTCCATCATGCTCGGCGCGATCTCGAAGACCCGTGAGGCGGGGTGCGTCATCGCCGGCGGCCATACGATATCGGACAGGGAGCCTAAGTTCGGGCTTGCCGTTACGGCTATCGCTGGCAAGGAGAGCGTATGGACGAACTCCGGGGCAGTTCCCGGTGATGTCCTGGTGCTTACCAAGAGGCTTGGCGCGGGAATCAGCATGACAGCTCATAAGGGGGGAGAGACCGATGCCGCTGAGGCCATAGCGAGCATGAGGACGCTCAATAAGAGGGCTAGGGATATCGCGAGGAATCTTGATGTCCATGCCGCGACCGATGTCACGGGCTTCTCTCTCCTCGGGCACTCTGCCGAGATGGCAGATGGCTCAGGTACGACGATATCGATAACATTCTCATCGCTCCAGTTCTTCTCTGGTACGGAGGAGCTTGCCCGCTTCGGCTTCATCCCGGAGGGGCGCTATACCAATGAGGACTATCTTCATGACAAGGTGGCGTTTGCCGAGGGCCTTGGAAAGACCGAGAGGGATCTCCTTTTCTCTCCTGAGACTTCCGGCGGACTGCTGCTCTCGATGCCGCGCCCTGACGCTGAGCGCTTCATCGAGGATTTCGGCGCTCCTGCCGCGATAATCGGGGCTGTCGAGGAACGGGGAGGCGTATCGGTAAGGGTCATGCCCTGACCTTATTCTTCCGCATAGATGGCCGTCTTCATCACGAGGACGGCTTTCTTAATGCCTTTCGTCTTGATCGATGCATAATTATTCTATAAAAATACGGAATTTTGCAAATTTTGGTGAAATTGCCATTCACATAGAGGGGCCTTCCGTTTAACATATCGCCATAAAGGTAGTTTTTCATTCGGTATTGCTACTGTAGATAATGAATTACTGGCCAGAGGAGGAAGAATGAGGAAATTAGTGCCCTTATTTGCCATGGTGCTTCTCTCTTGCGCTATGGTATTCGCAGGTGGATCAGGGGAGTCAGATTCCACTGTCGTGAAGATCGGTATCTTCGAACCGGCATCCGGTGATAACGGTGCTGGCGGAAAGCAGGAGACCCTCGGTATCCAGTATGCCAACTACCTGACTCCTACCGTAATGGTCGGGGATACGGAGTATACCGTCGAGCTTGTGCAGGCCGATAACGAAAGCTCCAACGACAGGGCGGCATCGGCAGCATCCACGCTTGTCAACGCCGGCGCGTCGGTCGTACTTGGCTCATATGGCTCCGGTGTCTCCATCGCGGGAAGCGATACATTCCGCGTCGCTGGTGTCCCTGCCATCGGCATCACATGTACCAATCCTCAGGTGACGGAGGGCAATTCCCATTATTTCCGCATCTGCTATCTCGATCCGTTCCAGGGTACCGTCCTTGCCAACTATGCCTACAATGAGCTTGGAGCTAGGAAGGTATACTGCCTTGCGAAGCTTGGCGATGACTACTCCGGCGGACTTGTAAACTACTTCGTCGAGCAATTCACGGCCCTTGGTGGCGAGATCGTGTCAGAGACATTCCCTGAGGGAAACAGCGACTTCACGTCCTATATAGCGAACGCCAAGAACAGTGGATGCCAGGTCTTCTTCTCACCTGTCTCTACAGAGGCCGCGCAGCTCATCATCAACCAGGCCGATAGCCAGGGACTGGGTATGCCGATCCTCGCTGGTGACACCTGGGATTCCAACGTCATCCTCCAGGCCGCGCTTGGAAAGGATGTGGATATCACGGTGACGACGTTCTATCCTGAGGGCGCGAACCCTGAGTTCGATGCCGCGTTCAAGGAGTGGGTCAACGCCGATTCGACGCGCCTTGCCAACAACGGCGGCGATGATACGATCAGCGCCGTGACGGCCATGGGTTATGATGCTTATTACTTCGCCCTCCAGGCCATCGAGAACGCCGCATCGACCGACCCCGCGGATATCATGGAGGCCCTCTGGTCGACGGAGATCGATGGAGTGACCGGACATATCGCTCTGGAGCAGGTCAATGGAGACGCGATCCGCAACACGGTATACGTCAAGCACGCCAATACCTCTACCGGCGGATGGGACGCCCTTCCTGCCGTAGTCGTAGACTGATAGTCCAATTGATCTATAGCGGCAGGGTATCCCTGCCGCGTATCCTTTTCCCATAGGGGGTAAGCGGGTGGCGGATTTCTTCCATCAGAATCTTTCCTATTTCCTCTCAGGCATATCGGTAGGGGGGCAGTACGCCCTGATAGCGATCGGCTATACGATGGTCTACGGTATCCTGAGGCTCATAAACTTCGCGCATGGAGACGTCTTCATGTGCGCCGGTCTGATGATGGTCTATCTCTCATCATCATTCCCGTTCTATATCTCGATACCGCTAGTGCTGGTCCTGACGGTCATCCTTGGCTTCGTCATAGAGCGCGTGGCATATAAGCCATTGAGGAGCGCCCCCAGGATGTCTGTCATGATAAGCGCCATAGGTGTCTCATATCTATTGCAGAACGCTGCCCTGTACTTCACCGGAGGACTGGCAAAGGTCTATCCGGAGATACCGGTACTTTCACGCTCCGTGCAGATCGCCGGTGCCACGACGAGGCTTGTCACGCTGGTAACTCCGTTCCTGACAGTCATCCTCGTGGTGCTGCTGACGCTGCTGATCAAGCATACGAAGATCGGTATGGCGATGCGGGCTGTCTCAAGGGATTTCGAGACGAGCCAGCTGATGGGCATAAGGATAAACAAGGTGATATCGATGACGTTCATGCTCGGGTCGCTCCTTGCTGCCGTCGCTTCGTTCCTGTATTTCACGAACTACGCGTCAGTCACTCCGACCAGCGGCTCGATGCCCGGCCTAAAGGCCTTCGTCGCCGCCGTGTTCGGAGGAATCGGATCGATACCCGGTGCGGTCATAGGCGCATTCATCATCGGAATCTGCGAGAACATCATCAAGGGCGGTGCCTCTATCTTCGGTATACCCGGCTCAGGATGGACGACGTTCTCTGATGCCTTCACCTTCGCGTTCCTCATCGTCGTCCTGATCGTCAAGCCGACGGGGCTCTTCGGCGAGAAGTCCGTCGACAAGGTCTGAGGAGGGCATATGGATAAGGAAAAGAGGAATCATCTCATAAGGCTCTTCGTCGCCATAGCGCTGGTCTATGGCATGGTGGCCGTCCTTGAGGCGACGCTCCGTCCGACGAGCATCGTCTTCACCGTTCTCCGCAAGGGAGCGATCTACTCCCTCGTGGCCGTGTCGATGAACCTGCTCAATGGCTTCACCGGCCTCTTCTCTCTGGGACAGGCTGGATTCATGCTTCTTGGAGCGTATACCTACGCCATCCTCACGATGCCGACTGCGGTGAAGGAGTCAGAGAGGGTATACAGGTACTATGACTGCATAGTCCATTTCGATACGGGCGTGGTCGTGGGGCTTATCGCGGCGGGACTGGTGGCGGCGCTCTTCGCGTTCCTGATCGGACTGCCTGTGCTGCGACTGAAGTCGGATTATCTTGCGATAGCCACGCTGGGGTTCGCCGAGATCATCCGCGCGATATTCCAGTGGGACGTGCTTGGGCCTCTTACCAACGGCGCTAATCTCCTGAGGGAGTTCAAGGACCTGTCGAGGATCACGCTGCCATTCTCGGATATACCGTTTCCGCCGACGCTCTTCGTCTTCATAGTCGTGGGCATCTGCATACTCCTGATAGTCCTTCTGATAAACTCGACGTACGGCAGGGCATTCAAGGCGATAAGGGATGATGAGATCGCCGCGGAGGCGATGGGCATAAGCCTCTTCCGCCACAAGGAGCTTTCGTTCGTCATCTCCTCGTTCTTCGCCGGGGTCTCAGGCGCGCTGCTGGCCATGTTCCAGTATACCGTGCAGGCCCAGCAGTTCAGGACCGTCCTGACCTATGAGCTGCTGCTTATCGTCGTCATCGGCGGCATCGGCTCTATATCCGGATCCTGCATCGCGTCGTTCCTGTACATCGCGCTCTCGGAGTGGTGGCTCCGTGGCCTCGACATGGGCCGCTTCCTCGGCATAGATGCCCCGGATCTCTTCCGCTCAGGATTCCGCCGCCTGGTGTTCTCCGTGATCATAATGGTCATCGTCCTCTTCTTCTCCAGAGGCATCATGGGCGATAAGGAGCTTTCATACCAGCGGCTGAAAGATGGAGTGAAGGGACTTAGGTCCAGATTCGCCAGGACCAAGGAGGTGAGGGGATGAGTACGCTTCTTGAGCTTGAGCATGTAACGATGCAGTTCGGTGGAGTCGTCGCTGTCAATGACCTCTCGCTCCATGTCGATGATGATGAGATAATCGCGCTCATCGGGCCGAACGGCGCGGGGAAGACGACGGCGTTCAACTGCATAACCGGCGTCTATGAGCCTACCAATGGCAGGATATCCTTCGAGGGCAGGCCTATCATCGTCAATCATCCTTCAGGACGGATGAGGAAGATGTATGGGGGATCGGAGGCAGATCTCTTCGCCGATGATAGGGTACTCGATCCGACCCCTGACCAGATCACGAGGCTGGGTATCGCCCGCACGTTCCAGAACATAAGGCTCTTCAGGAGCATGAATGTCTTTGATAACGTGCTGACGGCGATGCACCTCAGGGCGAAGGCCAACGTGTTCTCTTCGGTGTTCCGCCTGAGCTGGCGCGAGGAGCGGCAGATGCGCAGGGAGACGGAGAAGCTCTTGCGGGAGCAGGGACTCTGGGAGCATAGGGACGAGAAGGCGACGAGCCTTCCATACGGGTTCCAGAGAAGGCTTGAGATCGCGAGGGCGCTTGCGACGCAGCCTAGGCTTCTTCTGCTTGATGAGCCTGCCGCGGGAATGAATCCGCAGGAGACGCTGGAGCTTTCGGCCTTCATCAGGGAGATCAAGGAGCGCTATGGGCTCACGGTACTGATGATCGAGCATCATATGGATCTTGTCATGGGGATATCTGACAGGGTCTACGTGCTTGATTTCGGTTCACTGATCGCTGACGGAACGCCTGAGGAGATCCAGTCTAACCAGCGCGTCATAGACGCATACCTAGGAGTGTCCGAGGATGTTTGAGATTAAGAACCTTTCTGTGAATTACGGGGGTATCGAGGCGGTGAGGGATATATCGCTATCGGTGCCAGAGGGATCGATCGTGACGCTCATCGGCGCGAACGGAGCCGGCAAGTCCACCACGCTCCGGACGATCGCGGGACTGGTGAAGCCGAGGTCAGGACGCATAGAGTTCATGGGTGAGGATATAACGGGCAAGGATCCCGCGTATATCGTCGGCAAGGGCATCACCCTCGTTCCTGAGGGTCGCAGGATATTCCCCGACCTTACCGTGCTGGAGAACCTCAAGATCGGCGCGTATCTCAGGTCTGACAGCATCGATGATGATATCGAATGGGTGTACTCGCTCTTCCCACGCCTCAAGGAGCGTAGCTGGCAGTATGGTGGAACGCTCTCTGGAGGTGAGCAGCAGATGCTTGCCGTAGGGCGCGCCTTGATGTCGAAGCCGCGGCTGATGATGATGGATGAGCCTTCGCTTGGCCTGGCTCCTCTTGTCGTCCGTGACATCTTCTCCATCATCCGCAAGATAAACGACGAGGGAGTCACCATCCTCCTTATCGAGCAGAACGCCAACATGGCGCTGCAGACCGCTGATACAGGCTATGTGATGGAGACGGGACGCATTACGCTCTCCGGTAAGGGCAGTGATCTGATAACCGATGAGGGCGTGAGGAAGGCCTATCTCGGAGGCTAGTGCCAGACTCCGTATATCGAGGTTCCGCAATGCGGGCATCCGCCGTCCTCAGGGGCGGCGATTTCCTTGCCGCATGATGGACACCGCATCATGCTCCTCATACGGCTGTTGCCTGGATATATGAACTCTATTCCAGATTCCTCCGCGGCTTCTATCATCCTCATCAAGAAATCCTCGGACGTGGGCTTCCTGCTGCTCATCCTGTATGCGGGGAAGAAGCGGGTCAGATGCCATACATGGACGCCTCGCTCCCTGAGTGCCCTGCCGAGCGTCCTTATCATATCCTCATCATGGAGGCCTTCGATGACGAGCGTCGTCACCTCAAGATGGCTGCCGTATCCTGCGATACGCCCGATGCCGTCAAGCACAGGTGCTATGCTTCCTTTGCAGATATCGCGATAGAAGCCATCATCGCCCTTGAGGTCGATGTTGTACGCATCTATGAGGGGCAGTAGCCTATCAAGGGCCTCATTTGAGAATGTCCCGTTGGTGACCATGATCGTCCTCAGCCCATGCTCTTTTGCGGAGAAGGCGGCTTCCATCGCATAGTCCTGCCAGACGATAGGCTCGGTGTACGTGAAGCTGAACGATGGTATGGAGTGGGTGATGGCATATTCGGAGAGCGCCTCAGGTGCCGTGAACGGGAAGCCTTCGTGATGGCCCTTGGCTATCTCGTGGTTCTGGCAGAAGGCGCAGGAGAGCGAGCAGCCCTCCATGGCTACCGAGAGCGTCCTCGTTCCGGGTAGGAAGTGGTAGAGCGGCTTCTTCTCCACCGGGTCGATTGCCGCCGCGGCAAGCTCTCCGTAGTTCCTGTCCTCCAGCTGCCCCGATCGCACGGTCCGTGCCTGGCAGTAGCCGTAGCCTCCTTCGGATATATCGCAATGGCGGTAGCAGAAATCACAGATCATCTTCTGAGAACACCTCTGCCCTGAAGGTCTGGAAGCGGGCGCCGCCTTCCTTCCATGCGTCCTTATGAAGCCCAGCCTTTTCCGAGAGGGCCGAAAGCATCTCCTCCCGTCCCCATCCGGTCTCATCCGCTACCTGCGGGAGGAATACCGCCCTGCGGCCATGGCAGGTGAGGATGATGCCATCACGGCCGGGAATGAACTCCTCCGGCCCTGCGATATCCTCAGGTTCTGTCAGCAATGATATCTCTATCGAGCAGAGCGGAAGCTCGTCCGGCCGGAGCGGTGGAAACCTCGGATCCTCGAACGCCGCATCCCTTGCAAGCGAGGCTATCTCTCCGGATAGATCCGCGATAGGGTAAAGCACGCCTATGCAGCCGCGGAGGCTCTCTCCCTTGCGGAGCGTGACGAACGCGCCGAAGCGTTCATCCGATGGCTCTGGACGGTAGTCCTGATCGGCTATCGCCCTTCTTGCGATATCAAGAAGCGCTCTCTTCCTTTCCTCTTCCATCATGCCTCCCATAGCACCGTACGATACGAGACGAAGTCCAGCCTGTCGCCATTGATGCCTGCACTCGTGGCATGGTCTCCTGCGTGTCCATGAAGGCCTCTCATCCTTGCGATCTCAGCCGTGATGGCAGCAGGTACAATGCCGCAGATCGTCCCTCCCTCTGCCGCCTCAAGCGCCTCTTCTGCCTTGTTGTCCGCAAGGAGGCCTGCCACCATGCCATCATGCTCTACAGCCCTTTCGTATCCATCCGGTCCATAGGGTATATAGCCGTATGACCGGCCGTAATGGGTGAAGTCGCTGGAGGCTATGATTCCCGTGCTGTCATCGATGCGTTCCATGATGCTTCCTGCTATGCGCCTTGCGGCCTCGTAGGAGGATAGCGAGGAGATGATCAGGTATGATACCGACAGGCCTCCGCGTGCCGCGATGAACGGCAGGAACATCTCCACGCCATGCTCGGCCTGTATGCATCTTTCCGATTCCTCTCCTAAGCCCATGGGGATGGTATCGATATTCCCCAGAGGCGTTTCCGTCGACGTGAATGATGAGGATACGATATCATCCGGCCTGAGATAGAAGTAATGGGAGGGGGAGATTATCAGTATCCTCCGCACGGAGGGAGAGAGCGAGGAGAAGAAGGTCCGTATCAAGCGGCCGCTGTAGGCAAGGCCGGCATGGGGAAGCACTCCCATTACGGTATTGCCGGATTGCCGTTCTGTATCGACGATCCTCCTAAGCATCTCCCTGTCATCCGGATACCATGTTCCCGCGAAGCGTGCATAGCGTTCCATACCCAGATGATAACCCCTCTGCCGCTATCGAGATAGCTTTTTCGGCATGATGCATCCGATTCTGTTTCTCTTGTGTGGATATCCGATTAGAATGTATCAAGGAGGGAACCATGGCAGATAACATAATGGATGCGTTTCTTCTCCTCGTCGATGAGGATGATGAGGTCCGCAAGGAGCTTGATGAGAGGATAAGGAGCTATGAGGGTGATCCTGCAGATATAACGCGCGATGTGCTGATCCCTTATGCCCGTTCGCTTGGCTATGACATGACCGAGGCCGATGTCGAGCTGTATAACGGTCATGAGAATGATGGCAGCGAGGTCCCTGAGCATCTGCGCCAGGAGCGAGTGCAACAAAGTGCAACAGCGCCTTGCGGCCTCTACGATGCTGTGATAGAGTGAATGGAGAACATTCCAGGAGGAAATGAGATGGCCAAGGACAAAGGCGAAATCAGGAAAATGATCGAGGAGCTTAAGGCTCTCGATACGAAGGGCATGTACCTTAATGACTTCTTCCATACATGGAAGGAATCCGACGATGAGATCAGCGCGGTATTCAAGGTCGCCGAGATCCTTCGCGGGCTGAGGGAGAACAACATCTCCTCGAAGGTCTTTGACTCAGGGCTTGGAATCTCCATCTTCCGTGATAACTCCACGCGTACGAGATTCTCCTTCGCCTCCGCCTGCAACCTGCTTGGACTCGAGGTCCAGGACCTGGATGAGAAGGTCTCCCAGATCGCTCATGGCGAGACGGTGCGCGAGACGGCCAACATGGTCTCCTTCATGGCCGATGTCATAGGTATCCGCGATGATATGTACATCGGGAAGGGATACACATACATGAAGAGCGTCGCGGACGCCGTCGATCAGGGCTATAAGGACGGTATCCTCGAGCAGAGGCCGACGCTCGTCAACCTCCAGTGCGATATCGACCACCCGACGCAGTCCATGGCTGATATGCTCCATGTGATCAACTACTTCGGCGGAGTGGAGAACCTCAAGGGTAAGAAGATCGCCATGACATGGGCGTACTCCCCGTCCTATGGTAAGCCTCTCTCGGTGCCTCAGGGCATCATCGGACTCTTCACCCGCTTCGGCATGGATGTCGTGCTTGCCCATCCGGAGGGATACGACGTGATGAGCGATGTCGAGGAGATCGCGGCGAAGAACGCGGCGGCTTCCGGCGGTTCCTATAAGAAGGTCTCATCGATGGCTGAGGCGTTCAAGGATGCGGATATCGTGTATCCGAAGTCCTGGGCTCCGTTCGCGGTGATGGAGGAGAGGACCCAGCTCGTAGGCGAGGGCCGCTTCGATGAGCTTAAGGACCTTGAGAAGAGATGCCTCGCGAACAACGCGAAGTTCAAGGATTGGACCTGTACCGAGGAGCTGATGAAGACCACGAAGGGTGGCAAGGCGCTCTACATGCACTGCCTCCCCGCTGATATCTCAGGCGTGTCCTGCAAGGAAGGCGAGGTCGAGGACTCGGTATTCAGCCGCTATCTCGATCCGCTCTACAAGGAGGCTTCATACAAGCCTTACATCATCGCGGCGATGATCTTCCTCGCGAAGTTCTCCGATCCATCCTCCAAGCTCCAGATGCTTCTGGATGAGGCGAAGCCGAGGATCAGATAATCTCTACCAATGACGAAGGAAGGACAGTCGGAAGGCTGTCCTTCTTTCATGATGATCTATAAGTTCGGAAAAGTTGCTTATGAAATGATTTTCCTGGACTTAAAAGTCATTTAGACATATTATTCAGCTATGTATAGGAAACTTGAGAGGAAGCTTGAGTCCTGGAAGGATAACCCGGAACGGGCTTCCATGCTGCTCATCGGTGCCAGGCAGACAGGAAAGACCTATCTCCTTACCAGCTTCGGAAGATCATCGTTCGGATCGATGATCTACATCGATTTCGAGAAGACTCCCAGGGCTAGGGAGATCTTCGATGATAGCCTCGATCCTGATATCCTGATCCCTCAGCTTGAGGTCATCTCAGGAAAGCGCTTCATTGAAGGCGACACCCTGATATTCCTCGATGAGATACAGGCCTGTCCAAGGGCCATTACAAGCCTTAAGTACTTCACTGATAGTCCTAGGAACATCCATGTCATCGGGGCGGGGAGCCTCCTAGGGGTTGCCCTTGAACGTAGTGATTTCTCCTTCCCCGTCGGAAAGGTCATTACCGAACGGCTATATCCTCTTGATTTCGAGGAGTTCCTCCTGGCCTTAGGGAAGGATGGACTGTTGAAAATGTGCCGTGATTCATTCTTAGCTATGGCTGCCATACCGTCCGCCGTACATGAGGAGCTTGTCTCCTTGTATAGATCGTATCTGGTGGTAGGAGGTATGCCTAAGGCAGTATCGACGTACGTTGAGAGCAGGAGCTACCTTCCGGTAGGGGAGGTTCAGAAAGGGATCCTCAGTGACTATAGGAATGATATAGCGAAGTATGCCGATGATTCCGCGAAGGTCCTTGCCCAGAGGGCTTTCGATACGATTCCAGCCCAGCTTGCTAAGGAGAACCATAAGTTCCAGTACAACCTTATAAGGAAAGGAGCCACATCTGCCATCTTCGGGCCTTCTATCGAATGGCTATGCGCCGCTGGCCTGACGCTCAGATGCAGCAAGGTGACTGCCCCGGATATCCCTCTTAAGGCCTATGAGGATATATCGTCATTCAAGCTATATCTTCTCGATACGGGACTCCTGATAGCGCTTGCGGATATGCCTCCGGAGATAGTACTCAATGGTTATGGAGAGCGTTTCATGGGGGGAGTTACCGAGTGCTATGCGGCGGCGTCTTTATCAGCTGATGATATTCCCCTCTACTATTGGGAATCCTCAGGAAAGGCTGAGATCGACTTCCTGCTGCAGGATGGCCTCGATGTAATACCGGTGGAGGTCAAGGCAAGTGACCATGTGCGTTCCCGGAGCCTCTCCGTCTACCGTGATGGCTTCAGGCCCAGGCTGAGCATCAGGCTATCCACGAGGAACTTCGGCTATGAGGATGGCATAGCCTCCATACCTCTCTATGCGCTATGGCTTCTAAGCAAGGAGAACATAGCCCGATTGCCGCGGCAGGAGAGTAAGGAATAGCGTGCAGGGTATCTCTCCCCGTACGCTACTCATGCTATTGCAATATCCTAGGCTTATTTCCCTAGAATCTCCTCTGCATGTTCCTCTGTCAGGTCATAGCTGTAGTAGAGGTCGTAGTATTCGATCATCTTATCCACGACATCCACTGGGTACAGCTCTGGGTAGAGTAGGTTGCCCAGCCAGTAGATGCCGATGATCCTGTTCGTCGCAGGAGGGGCATCGATGAAGGAGTAGGGCTCTGAGGGTACTAGATAGACATTCCCTTCCTCTACGGCGCGGAGCATCGTCCACATCGGATCGGTTATCGCTCTTTCATAGGCTTCCTTCTCGGAGAGGAGTATCACATCGGGATCCCAGATATACAGCTGTTCCATAGACACATCACCCTGAGAGGCGCCGAATACCGATGACACGACGTTCTTCGCGCCGATCTTCTCTATGACCTCCCCGTGGAAGTTGCCCTCGGCTATGGCTTCAAGGCCGTCTGAGGATATCGAATAATAGACGGTGATGGGATCGGTTATCCTCTCCCTGGCTTCAGCCGCCATCCTGATCGCATCCTCTGCGTATCCTGCGAGGGCCTCTCCCTTCTCCTCCGCGCCCAGAAGCGAGCCTAGCTTACGGTATACATCGGGAGTGTTGTCGAGATAGGCCTCTATGAAGATCACCGGTATCAATAGATCGTCCTGAAGGCTGTCTAGGTCGGCCACCATGCTTTCCTTGGAGCCCTTCAGCTCTCCCATGTCTATCACCACGTCAGGCGCGGCGGCCATCAGAGCCTCCTTGTTGAGATTGGCCTTCTTGCCATAGAAGGTACCGAATACGGGAAGATTCACGATATCCTGCACGAAATACTCCTCCTTCGCCGCCCCTGAGAGCTGTGATGACCAGCCCACGATCTTCTCCGGCGTGATGGAGTAGAGGACCATCTGGGCGAGGTTCCCCGATGGTACGACCCTCTCTATGTTATCTGGAAGCATCACCGTGCGTCCTAGATCATCCGTATACTCTGCCGCGTTGACGCAGAGAAGTGCCATTGCCGCTATAAGCATCGTTGCCATGATCCTCTTCATGCCAGCCTCCTTATATCGAAGATGGAAGATATCTTCCTATTCTCAAGCTCATACCCATATCCCCGGCCTGCCTTAAGCATTGGCATATACTCCTCGACATTCTCCTCGCCATACATCCGTGCGATGAAGCGTCTTGCATCCCCAGCATCCACAAGCGGCTGGGGAAAGTCATGGATGACATCGGTCCTTGAGTAATGCACTCCCTTATTACGGAGGTATTCCTCCGTAGTCTCCACATTGCTTCTCCTGATGCGCCTGTCGGTATCCTGGCCTCTGTGATGGGAGAGTATGTAGATGATGCGTCCGGTGCTTTCCAATAGCCTTTCGAGGCTGTCCTTCTCTGCGATCCTGCCGAAATAGACCATCAAGAGGACATCGGAGCTGGGGATAGTCCCATCGGCATCCATCACGGAGTAGATCGGAAGGCCGGTCCTGTCCGATGCGCTCCGTATCGCGCTCTCGTCCTTATCTGTCGCTCTTATGGCATAGCCATCGGCGCAGAGCAGCTCTGCTACATACCCGAGTCCGCATCCGAGCTCAAGGATCCTGTCGTTCTTATCAATCAGCCGTTCTATATCATCCGTGAGGGCCTTGTGGAACGATGAGTAGGATGCGGCCGCATCATACCATCTGATGCGCTCCTCATCCCACCAGCCTAGCGTGGTATGCATACGATCCTCCTTCCTCCTTCGCTCTCTATCTCCCTTACCACCAGCTCGCGGCCATAAAGTGCGGAGAGTACCTTGCCGTCCAGAAGGCCATCAGGGACTCCTGAATAGAGTATTCCGCCGTCTGAAAGCGCCAGCACGGACGTGGCATAGGTAAGGGCCTGTGCTGGATCGTGGGTGGAGAGGATGAGCGTGTAGCCATCCTTGCTGAGCATGCCGGCGCGTTCCATCACAAGGAGCTGATTGGAGTAATCGAGGGAAGAAGTGGGCTCATCAAGCAGGAGGATCCTCGCATCCTGTGCGATTGCCCTTGCGATCATCACGAGCTGTCTCTCGCCGCCGCTTATCTGATTGACGTATCTTCCCGCAAGGCTTCCTATACCCAGCATCTCCAGTACGGAAAGCGCCCGTTCCTCTTCCTTCCTTCCCGGACGGCTGAAGAGCGATAGCGTCGGAGCGGATCCCATCATCACAGCCTCAAGCACGGTGTAGGAGTACACGGCCTCTGTCTGCTGAGGTATATACGCGATCGCCTTCGCCCTCGCGCGGCTATCCATCATGAGGATATCCTGGCCATCGATGGTTATCGTTCCCGATTCCGGGCGCAGGAAGCCGAGCATCGCCCTCATCAGCGTGGTCTTTCCCGATCCATTGCGGCCGAGTATGGCGATGATCTCCCCATCCTCCGCCTTCAGGGAGATATCAGAGAGTACCTTACGGTTTCCATAGCTGAATGTTATCCCAGATACCTCAAGACGCATCCCTGCGGCCCTCCCTGATGATGAGATAGAGGAAGAATGGCGCCCCTATGAACGATGTGAGTATCCCTATCGGTATCTCCTGATAGCTTGCGGTGCGTGCGACGGAATCAACCGCTGTGAGGAAGGCCGCTCCGAGTATCATCGACGCAGGAACGGCCTTGCGCGCGTCCGGGCCCGCGATCATCCGCGTTATATGAGGTATGACGAGGCCCACCCAGCCGATCATTCCTGCCACGGCCACTGATGATGCGGTCATAAGCGATGCCGCGGCTATCATCACCGCCCTGATAGCCTTCGTGTTCACCCCTAGCGAGCGGGCCTCTTCCTCTGGCAGGGAGAGCAGGTTGAGCCTCCATGAGAGCAGGATCACCGGTAGTGCGGATATGACCATCGGTAGCAGGATGATGCCTATCTCCCGCCTGCCGGCTCCCGCAAGCGATCCCATCAGGAAGTAGGTGATGGCAGGAAGCTCATCGTTCGGATCGGCAACCAGCTTTATGAAGCTTGTTCCCGACTCGAAGAGCGCGCTGATCATTATCCCTCCGAGGATCAGACCCAATACCTGATTGCGCGGGACCCTGTTTCCTATCTGCCACGCAAGGAAGACGGCCGAGAGGCCGAATATGAATGCGAAGGCTGGAAGCATCTGAGATGGCAGGTGGATAAGGAGCGCTATGGCCGCGCCGAATCCGGCTCCGGAGGTGGTACCAAGCACGTCTGGCGATACCATCGGATTGCGGAAGATCATCTGGAAGACCAGCCCGGAGAGCGAGAGCGCGGCTCCGATCAGCGAGGCTGCGGCTATGCGAGGAAGCCTGATGTTGAACACCACAGATTCCGCCTGCCTTGTCCAATCAGCCTCTATGGGAAGAACCTTCGATAGGAGTATCCTCATAAGCTCCACCGGTCCGACAGGGAAGCGTCCCATCGAGAAGGAGAGGATGAATACGGCGGCATAGATGATGATCAGGGCAGGGAAGAGGCTCCGTCTCAGCATCCAAGCCTCCCTATGATCTTATCCTTAGCCCTCTCAAGCTCGTCCCTTATCGCTATATAGCGCTCTATGAGATGCTGTCCGTCCTCCGTGATGGACGCGGCTCCTCCATCCTTTCCTCCGTTGCTCCTCTCTACGAGCCTCACGCCTGTATTCCTCTCGGCATCCCTGATGATCGTCCACGCCTTGGAGTAGCTCATGCCTGTATCCTCAGCCGCGGCCTTGACCGAGCCCGTACGCTCTATCGCGTCGAAGAGCATCAGCGTCCCCGGTCCGAAGATCACTCCATTCTCATTCGTAAGCCTTATCTTGAGAAGCGCGTCCATATCGATTTGTTTTCCTAAGATAATCGACATTATACATTCAGATGATAGATGGAGGCAAGGCCATGCGATAGCGATCAGGCATATTCGATGCATCATCGGAGTGAGATAGGTAAAAGCCTCGTCTTGCCTACGATTGCCCACATTTTGCCCACGGAAATCTGAGAAACACTAAATAACAGGGTAGAACAAATAGGAACGATTCAGACTGAATCAAAATCGTAACCTCTTTATATATAAATAATTGTTTAGAACAAGTAAGAACAATAAAGAAACGCCTGGGAACAACTCAGGCGTAATCGGGATCGATGTTGAAGCTGAACCTATAGGTTGGGAAGGCCTCCTCAAGGGCCTTCTGCTCCTTCTCCCGGAACGATGCGAGATCGGTTACGGAGAAGTCGATCACGACGTCGAAATGCACGCGTGAATCCTCGAAATGAACGTGGAAGCCATGGATGCTGAGTACAGCCGATGAGTTCGCCTTGAGTACCTTCAGCACCTCCTGCCGCATCAGCTGCACCACAGGGTTCTTCGTGTTCACCGCATACATGCCGAATGTCATGTAGATGCCCATCTTCTCCAGTATCTCCTCCTGGGCATCGGTCATCGCGTCATAGACCTCCTCGCTAAGGGCATCGGAGGGAACCTCTACGTTGCAGGTCCCGATCGAGCGTGAAGGGCCGTATGTGTGTATCTGGATGTCGTAGCCGCCGGAGATAGGCGGATGGCTGTTGATGATCGAGCGGAGCAGCTTGACCGTGTCCTTCGTCGGCCTCTCCCCAACGATCGTCGAGACGGTTCCCACGACGCTGGTTATGCCTGAGTAGAGTATGAAGATTGAGACGATGATGCCTGCGATCCCATCGATGGGCAATGCTGTGAACTGCGAGGCTATGGCCGCTATGATCGTCACCGTCGTAGCGAGGGCATCGGAAAGCGCGTCGGAGCCCGATGCGGATAGCGCCTCGCTCTCTATCATCCTGCCGCTCCTTATATTGATGCGCCACAGCGCGATCTTCACCAGTATGGTGACTACGAGGATAAGGACCATCGGGATCGATACATAGACAGGCGATGGTTCCAGTATGCGGTCCACGGAGGTGCGGAAGAACGATGCTCCGGTGAATATCACGAGGAAGGCCACGAAGAGGGCTGAGATATACTCCATCCTGCCGAATCCCAGAGGGTGCGAGTGCGTAGGGCGGCGCTTGGCGGCATTGAACCCTACGATGGTCACGATCGAGGAGAGCATGTCGGAGAGGTTATTCGCCGCATCGGAGACGATGGCAACCGATCCGGAGATAAGGCCTATGGCCAGCTTGAGGACGGCGATGAACGCGTTTGACGCTATTCCCGTCAGGGCTGTCCGCTTAAGCACCTTGTTCCTGATTCCTTCCTCGACCATACTCGCGTATTCTAGCGATGTTCTCTGGCGGTTACAAGGCATTGTGTTATATACTCATGCGGTGAAGCTGACAGATTGGGCATATGATACGCTTACGCCTGAGGGCAGCGGCTTCGTCTCTGTTACCGGAGGCGGTGGCAAGACGAGCTTCATGTCCTCGTTCGGAAGGTCCCTTGCGGATAGGGGCCTTAGGGTCATGATCACCACGACAACGCGCGTGATGTCACCGCGCCTCCATGATTACGGGACAGATGCGGTCTTTGAGAGCGAGTCGGTCCTTTCATACGATCCCCATCCCGGAGAGCTTGTGTTCTACGCTGAGCATAACACCATGGATATGAAGAAGTGGCTCTCTCCGAGGATGGAGGTGCTTTCAGCGCTGAGGAGCCGTTATGATGTGATCGTCGCCGAGGCTGACGGGTCAAGGGGACTGCCTCTGAAGATACATAGCGATCGGGATCCCGTGATACATCCCCTCACAAGCGCCACCGTAGGCATCATGGGGCTCTGGGGGATCGGCGACAGGATCTACTCATCGGTCTTCGGAGATGGACGTGATGGTATCATCGATATGGAGTACCTCTCATGGTACGTTAGCTGTGGCGAGGGACTATCAAAGGGCTTTGCAGGACGTACTGCGATGATCCTAAACGGGGCTGATGCCCTCAATGCCGAGAGTATATCATCACTTCATGGCATCGCGTTTCCTGAAGGCACCGCGGTCGTTGCCGCATCGATAAGGGAGGATAGGGTATATGAGCATATTCGATAAGGCTGCACAGAGGGAGAAGGAGAATCTTCCCTTCGCCGTCGTTACCGTGATCGGCTCCGAGGGCCGTGTCTCGCGCAGGAGCGGACGCATGGTCGTGCTTCCCGACGGCGAGATAGCCGGCACCGTCGGTGGCGGCGCGATAGAGGACAGGGCGATAGCCGAGGCGAAGGAGGCGATCGCGGAAGGGAAGGGAAGGCGCATCACGCTTTCCAACCAGGGGAGGGGCAGCATCGAGCTGTTCATCGATGTCCCCGTACGCAGCCGCTCCCTCATCGTAGTCGGCCGCGGCCATGTAGGCGCGGCGGTCTCATCGCTCTTCCGGACGCTTGGCTGGAACGTGACGGAGTACGACAGGGGAACTCCGTTCTCCACGATAGACACGACGCGCATCGGAAATGACACGGCTGTACTGATTGCCGGGGCAGCTGACGCCCATCTTGCCTCCTCGTTCCTCCAGACCGATGCCTTCTATATCGGGGTGCTGGCATCCCGGACCATCGAGCTGCCTCGCTCTGGGCGCATACACTCTCCCGTCGGCCTTGATATCGGAGCAGAGACTCCGGAAGAGATAGCCGTCTCCGTAGCTGCTGAGGTCATGTCGTGCATCAGCCATCGAAAGCCTTCTCCGCTCTCCGCCTGGGAGGACCGTCTCGTCATAGTCAGGGGCGCGGGCGATCTTGCCACGGGCGTGATCATACGCCTGGTGAAGGCCGGCTATCGCGTGATAGCGACCGAGGTGGAACGTCCGACGGTGATCAGGCGTACCGTCTCGCTTGCAGAGGCTGTCTATGATGGTGAGATCGTCATCGAAGGCGTGACGGGACGGCTTGTCAGCACGGCCGAGGATGCTGTAAGGATGCTTGATGAAGGCATCGTGCCGGTGATGGTCGATCCTTCGCTCTCCATCCTCGATATCCTCCATCCTCGGGTCCTTGTCGATGCCACGATAGCCAAGAGAAATCTTGGTACCCGTATGGATATGGCGCCTCTTGTCATCGCGCTGGGCCCAGGATTCACAGCAGGCGTGGATTGCCATGCCGTGATAGAGACCAAGCGCGGCCACTCGCTAGGCCGCGTCATCACCTCCGGCTCCGCGATTCCCAATACCGGGATACCGGGGAATATCGCGGGATACGCCGCAGAGCGCGTGATACACTCTCCCGCATCAGGCGTCTTCCGTTCCGCCGCCCATATCGGGGATATCGTCAGGAAGGGTGACAGGATAGCCTATGTCTCTGATGTTGCCGTGATCGCGACGATAGATGGGAAGCTCAGGGGTCTCCTGCATGACGGCCTTACCGTTCCGGAGGGATTCAAGATCGCGGACATAGATCCTCGTGGCGAGGAAGCCGATCATCTTACGATATCAGATAAGGCGCGCGCGATCGCAGGAGGGGTGCTTGAGGCGATAGACGGCTTTGTCAGCATCCCCCGCTGATCATCCCCTCGCTTCGTTGCGGAACCTTGTCGGCGGTATGCCGGTCTCCTTCCTGAACCGCTCTGAGAAGTAGGAGGATGAGGAGAATCCTATCGAGGAGGCTATCGCGGATATGCTCATCTCGGTGGAGGCAAGCAGGGAACAGGCCTCGCTGATCCTGCGCTTCCCAAGGTATTCCATCGGCGTGTTTCCTGTCTCCTTGCGGAACTTGCGCACGAGGTGGAAGCGGCTTATCGAGGAGATGTTGGAGAGCGTCGTGAGGTCTATGTCCTCGGCGTAATGGTCATCCATGTACTGCCTCAGCTCCGCCATGTCGCTAGAGACACCGTCATCCGCCTTATCATCCCTCCTGCGGGATATCAGGACGATCAGCTCATAAAGCAATCCTTCGGAGAGGAGCGAGTTTCCCTTCTCGTTATCCTGCATCTCACGGTAGATCGTCGTTATCAGACGGCGTGCCGTGGATCGGGAATCTCCCAGCCGGATTATCGGAGAGCCATCGGGGCATATCTCCGCACCGGCATTGCCGATGCCTACGACATAGTACTCCAGCGGATCCTCATCCGATGAGCGTTCGATCATATACGAGGTATTCGGCGCAAGGACCGCGAAGTCATCGCTCTGTACATCGTGGCTCTCATCCCCGATATCCATCCTGCCCTTGCCCTCGGAGAAATACAGTATCTGAGTGGATGTATCAGCGCGAAGCGAGGGCTGCCAGTCATTCTCATACCGGAACCGCGAGATGTATCTCAGCTCCGGCCTGATGCCCATGACATCCGATGTGAACGTAGTGCTGCCCATAACCAGATTGTATCACGGATTCTTCGCATAAATTATGAGAAAAGATAAGTTATTTCATTGAATTTTCAGGATTTTTAAGCAAAATGAGCAATATAGTGATTGATTATGGGCAATATATCATTCTCTGCCGTTATTGATGCCTCTGAGGGCTTGTGGTAGGCTCAGGCTATGGCAGATGAAAGACTGAGGAAAAGCATAGGCGCGCTGAGGAGTACAGATGCGCTTGGCCATGAGGCACGGCAGGCGGCCCTTGAGGCCATCGCCGCCGCTATCGACAGCCATAGGGCTCTGATCCATGGCGAGAACGGCAAGGATCTGGAACGTGCAGGGAAGGATGGGATATCGCCATCGCTCCTCCATCGCCTTGAGTTCACCGATGAGAAGATAGACAGTGCCATCAATGGCCTTCTTGAGCTGCGTTCCCTTCCCGATCCGATAGGCCGCGTGCGGGAGAAGAGGGAGCTTGATCCGGGCTTCATCCTGGAGAAGGTGACCTTCCCGATCGGCGTCATAGCCATGATCTTCGAGGCCAGGCCGGATGCCCTTGTCCAGATTGCGGGACTGGCGATGAAATCAGGCAACAGCGTCGTCCTCAAGGGCGGTAAGGAAGCAATGCTTACTAACAGGGCGCTCGTCTCACTGATAAGAGAGGCGTCCTTACCAATCGTCGGACGCGAGTGGATACTCGGCATAGAGAGTCATGAGGATGTGAATGCCATCCTTAGTCTGGATAAGGACATAGATCTTATAATACCACGTGGTTCCAATGCGTTCGTCCGCTTCGTGATGGACAATACGAGGATCCCTGTGCTTGGCCATGCCGATGGTATATGCTCGGTCTATGTCGACGGAAGCGCTGATCTCGATAAGGCCCTCCCCATATGCATAGACAGCAAGGTGCAGTATCCTGCGGCCTGCAATGCCGCCGAGACCTTCCTCATCGATTCAGCGGTATCCGATGCGTTCCTGCCGCGCCTTGCCTCTGCATTCTCCGAGAGGAATATCATCGTTCATGCGGATGAGCGCTCGCTTCCGTATTTCAAGGACGGAATCGCCGCGTGCGAGGATGACTATCATACGGAGTTCCTCTCCCTTGAATGTGCGGTGAAGGTGGTTGATGGCATAGATGAGGCCATCCGTCATATACAGGACCATGGCTCCCATCATACCGATGCGATCATCACCGAGAGCGAGGAGCATAAGAGGCGTTTCTTCCTCTCTGTGGATAGTGCCGATGTATTCTGCAACTGCTCGACGCGCTTTGCGGACGGCTTCCGCTTCGGCCTTGGCGCCGAGGTCGGGATATCCACATCGAAGATACACGCGCGCGGGCCTGTGGGCCTTGACGGGCTTGTGACGACTAAGTGGCTTCTTTCCGGTCATGGGGAGACCGTAGCCGAGTATTCAGGAAGGAACGGAAAGGCCTTCCATCATAAGGATCTTATCTGATGCGCGATTTCTCTGGTGTCAGGCGTATAGTGATAAAGGCCGGAACGAATATCCTCTCGTCTCCTTCCGGCGTCGATAGCGACAGGATCGAGGCGATCGTCAGCGAGATCGCCAAGCTCCGCGATATGGGCAAGCAGGTACTGCTCGTCTCCTCGGGAGCTGTGGGGCTCGGCGCCAAGGCCCTCGGCCATACCAATCCGGTTGTATACATAGCGATGCGCCAGGCCTGCGCGGCTATCGGGCAGCCTGTGCTTATGAGTGCGTATCGAGAGGCCTTCAGCCGCCATGGATTGCTCTGTGCCCAGGTATTGATAACCCGTACCGTGCTGAACAACAGGGTGAGCTACAACAACCTCAGGCAGTCCGTATCCATGCTGCTGGCAATGGGCGTTATCCCCATCTTCAACGAGAATGACGTCGTCTCCGCGGCGGAGGTCGGAACGAACTTCGGCGATAATGACCGCCTCAGCGCCATGGTGGCCTCCAAGATAGACGCGGACCTCCTTGTCCTCCTTACTGATATCGATGGGATATACACGGGTAACCCTAAGACCGATAAGGATGCCCGTCTGCTTCCTGAGATCGAGGAGATCACGCCGGAGATATTCTCCTATGCCAAGGGTGCCGGAAGCCGCTTCTCCACAGGAGGCATGAAGACGAAGCTCCTAGCCATCGCATCTGGATACGAGAAGGACGTGCTGGTCCGTATCGCCGATGGTGAGGAGGTTGGGACATATATCCATCCGGAGAAGAGGATAACCCAGCGTGAGCGCTGGATCCTCAATACCTCCTACACCGGCGTCATCCGCGTGGATGACGGCGCGAAGAAGGCTCTCCTCGGCCATAAGAGCCTCCTTCCTTCCGGGATAACGGAGGTAAAGGGAGTCTTCCTCGCAGGTGAGGTCGTCGCGGTGATGGACTCTGCCGGATCGGTCTTCGCCAAGGCCGTCCCGTATTTTGACAGTACTGAGATAGAGAAATTGCAAGGGCATAAAAGCTCCGAAATAGGAAGCCTTATCGGGGAAGGGAGGAAGGATGTGATCTTCAGGCCTGAGGATCTCGTCTTCACGGAAAATGAGTGAATATAAGATAATACATCGCCATCAGGATCTAGGGCTGCGCATCTCGTCCCTCTACAGGCAGCAGCAGCTTGCCATCGGCATACTCGATCTCTCGACATACGACGAGCTTGCCTCTACCCTCGAGTGGTATACGGCGAACATGTCAGCCAGCATCTATGTGATGACGCTCCAGTCACGCATGGAGGATGGGGAGCTTCAGGAGAGGTTTCCAGATGTCAACTTCATCGCCTTCAAGAACGCCGCAACCACGGGAGAGTACATAAACGCGCTTGCGGATGAGTGCTACGCCACGTATTTCCTCGTCGTCCGTACCGATTCGGTGCTTATCGCGTTCGAGGGAGAGAAGCTCATGGCGAAGATGGCGGCCCATAACCATCCCGCGATCATAACCCCTGTGATGATCTCCTCTGCAGGGGAGGTCCTTCCGACGCTCCGCGCCCCCTTCATCCGCGGCAAGAACGTGGAGCCTGCATCCTTCGTTCCTACGATAGAGGATGATAGGGATGAGGACAACCTTTATCCCGTGATGGAACTGGGACTGTATGACAGGGCTCTCTTCCAGCGCCTGAGGGCCTTCGACACCCTGATCTCCGGGGAGTTCTATCAGGCGATGGACTTCGGTGTCAGGTGCTACCTCCTCGGCTACAGGATACTGACTACGCGCGCCTTGGCGCTGCAGTTCCCGGAGCGCGTCTCTATAATCGAGGACCGCTCGCTATGCGAAGGGGTTAACAGGTTCTATACCAAGGCGCTTTCGATAAGGCATATCGCGGGGAAGAACGTCGCGGAGAAATGGAAGCCATACGTGGACAAGGAACTCTTCAATGAGGAGATCAAGAAGAAGCAGCTCTTGCTCCAGAAGACCGATTTCTTCACCCTCGTGCAGAAGTGGAAGGCCCCAGAACAGGATGATTAAGACGATATGAGGACTGTATCTAAGCGATAGCAGTCCTCTGAATTTTAATGATTATAGATATGATTATTATTTATAAATCATATCATAAATATGATTATTCCGATGCTTCTTCTATCAAGGCAACGCATTCCTGCCTTAGATTACCATCGCTTCCATCAAGAAGCATCCTAGCGGCCTCTAGCCGTATCAGGAGGGTTTCTCCGTTATGAAGGCGGTTCTCAAGCGGGCCTGTCTCTCCTGAAAGGAATGAGGCAAATGGCTTCATCTCCCTTTCGAAGTGGCTTCTCGTCATGCCCTGCGGCATCCCCGCGATCGCGGTCCTGAGCTTCCCAAGATACTCCTCTGCCTCCTTGTCGCCGCCTTTCAGGATCGAATAGCGAAGAGCTGCGAGGAGGAATGATGTGGAGCGTGAGGCGATAGGACGCTCAAGCGCCATGTCCCTCAAAAGCCCTATGGCCTCATCGTACCTGCCGATGGCGCTGAAGGCGTCCGCGGCCTGCTGCGCGGTCTGGAATCTGCTTTCGGAGCCCTTCCTCATCCTTCTTGCCGCGCTTCTCAGCTCCCCTGCGCAGCGCTCAAGGCTGATGGCGTTGGAGAGCATGTACTTGAGTGAGAGGATCTCGCTGTTCATCACGAAGCGTGCGGAGGAGACGGAGATGAACGCGCCGAGAGAACCTATTATTATGGCTATGATCGGGCGTTCCTCCGGGTTCTCCGGCTTATACAGGAGAAGGATCAGGAGGACGATGAGAGCCGTAAGCGCGATAAGAGCGATAAGCGTCCTGCGGCTCTTAGGATAGGATAGGATCATCTTGACTTCTCGTCCTCTTCCTTGACACGGGCAGAGACCAGCAGTTCCGTCTTGAGCGTCCTGAGCCTCTCTGAGAGCGATACCTTGTAGATGTGCGGATTGATCTGCCTCTTATAGCTGCGGTCGAACGCTGAAAGGAGCCTTGCGGATTCAGCCTGTATCTCCTTGAGATCCCTCTTGGGTACTATCCTCCTGCCATCTTCCATCTTCTTCGAGAGAAGCGGCTTGAACGAGGCGTAGCGCGAGGTCTTCATCACGAAGAAGTCCGCGGTAGAGAAGGGATGGTAGAACGTATAGTTCATTCCTTCCTCGAGCTTCTCATCATCGAGCGTGATCAGATCGGCGAGCGCGCTGCCGGATTTGTCGAAGAAGCGGTATACCTGCTTTATTCCCGGATTCGTCGTCTTCTCATAGCTGTTGGAGACCTTGAGACAGGGCTGGAAGACCCCATCCACCTCCTTGGCAGAGAGCTTGTAGACACCATTGAGAGAGGCCTGTGAGCCTCCTGTGACGAGATGCGTGCCTATGCCCCAGCTATCGATCGGAGCGCCATCGGATATGAGGCTCTTGATGATATCCTCGGTGATGTCGTTCGAGACGCAGATGATCGCGTCCTCAAGCCCTGCCGCATCGAGCCTGGCCCTTATCTCCTTGGTAAGGTAGGAGAGGTCTCCGGAGTCTATGCGCACGCCGATCTTCTTTCCCTTCGCCTTCTGCTCAAGTCCTATGGTTATCGCGGCATCTATGCCAGAGCCGAGCGTGTCATAGGTGTCGATGAGGAGGATGGCGTTATCCGGATAGATCTCCGCGAAGCGGCGGAACGCCTCGACCTCAGAGGGGTAGCTCATGATCCAGGAGTGGGCCATCGTTCCCGATACCGGTATGCCATAGAGCTTGCCGGCAAACGTGTTGCTGGTACTCTTCGTTCCGCCTATGAAGGATGCCCTGGAGGCGGCGTGGGCACCGTTCTCGCCCTGGGCGCGCCTCAGTCCGAACTCCATGATCTGCCCATGACCCTTGGTCGCCAGGACCATGCGAGAGGCCTTGGTAGCTATCAGGGTCTGGAAGTTTATCGTGTTCAGCAGCATCGACTCGATCAGCTGCGCGTCCATAAGGTCGCTCTCTATCCTGATAAGCGGCTCTCCGGGAAATGCCGGCGTGCCCTCATCAAACGCGTATACGTCCCCATGGAAGCGGTATGTCCTCAGATAATCCAGGAATCCCTTGTCAAAGAGGTTCAGCGACTCCAGATATGAGATATCCTCGGCGCTGAAGCGGAGATCCTCGAGCTTGTCCAGTATCTCCTCGATGCCGGTGAAGATCGTGTATCCTCCCTGGAAGGGGTTGTTGCGATAGAACATGTCGAACACGGCCCTTGAATCATGATGCTCAAGGTAGTAGCCCTGCATCATCGTCAGCTCATAGAAATCCGTCAGCAGCGCGCTAGTCATATGATTACTTCCTTTCTATCCTGTCGAAGCCGCAGTAGGGAACGAGGGCTTCCGGGATCCTTATCGACCCATCTTCTTCCTGATAGTTCTCCATGACGGCGACCACCGCCCTTGAGAGGGCCATCGCCGTGCCGTTGAGCATATGGACGAACTTAAGCTTGCCGTCATCATCGCGGTATCTGATATTCAGCGAGCGGGCCTGGTAGTCGGTGCAGTTCGAGGTGCTTGTGACCTCCCCGTACTCACCCTCATCGCCGCGTCCTGGCATCCATGCCTCGATATCGAACTTGCGATAGGCCGGGGCTCCGAGATCGCCGGTGGCCGTATCCACGATGCGGTACGGTATACCAAGGCCCTGGAAGATCTCCTCCTCGATCGAGAGGATCTCCTTATGGAACGCGTCGCTCTCCTCAGGCAGGCAGTAGATGAACATCTCGAGCTTGGAGAACTGATGGACTCGGTACAGTCCCTTGGAGTACTGCCCGGCTCCTCCTGCCTCGCGACGGAAGCAGTGGGAAAGGCCCGTCATCCTTATCGGGAGGTCCTTCTTGTCGAGGATCTCCCCGGAGTAGTAGCCTCCGAGCGTGATCTCCGCCGTTCCCACGAGGCATGTGCCCGTTCCCTCGATCGTGTAGATATTCGACTCCGCTCCCCTTGGATTGAAGCCGATTCCCTGAAGGATCTCCTCCTTCGCGATATCAGGGGTGATGAATGGCGTGAAGCCATGCTTCAGGACGATATCCATGGCATAGCGCTCAAGGGCCATCTGCAGTATCACTCCCTTGTTCTTTATGTAATAGAACTTCTGTCCTGATACCTTGGCTCCGCTCTCGAAGTCGAGGATATCCAGATCCTCGCCGAGCTGGACATGGTCCTTCGCCTTGAACGGGAACCTCGTGGGCTCTCCGAAGAACTTGATGGCGAGGTTATCCTTATCCTCCTTGCCGATAGGAGCCTCCGGGCTGTAGTAGTTGGGTATCGTCCTGACCTCTTCCTGGAAGACCTGATCGATCGCAGAAAGCTCCGCCTCCTTGGCCGCAAGCTCCTCCTTGATGGCCTTGCCTTCCTCTATGAGGGCCTGCCGCGTCTCAGGATCGATCTTGCCCTTCATCTTCGACGCCGTCTCATTGCGCCTTGCCCTGAGTGCCTCAGTCTGAGAGAGGAGCGCGCTCCTCCTGTCCATATCAGCGGCGATCTTCTCCAGATCGACATTCATATAGCGATCCTTGATGTTCTTCGCTATCTCATCGTACCGTGTCTTAATATCCCTGACGTCAATCATGACATTTACCTCGCTTATCCTTAATGGGCCTTCGCCTCAAGCTCTATGCTCTTCTCCGAGGCTGCAAGCACAGCCTTCATCAGTGCCGATCCGAATCCGTTATCCGAGAGCGCCTTGACTCCCTCTATCGTCGTTCCTGCTGCGGAGCAGACCATCGTCTCCAGATCCACGGCTCCTCTGCCGCTCTCCTTCTGCAGCTCCGCCGCGCTCATCATCGTGTCACGTACTATCGAGAGCGCCTCAGGGTAGGGGATGCCTGCCTTGACGCCGCCGAGCGCCATATGATGCATCATCTCAAGCATATACGCTATGCCTGATCCTGAAAGTCCTATGAAGGCCGGGAACAGCTCCTCATTGAGGAAGTATGCCGCTCCGAACGATGATGCGATGGAGAGCGCAAGGCTCCTGTTCTCCGTACCGACCCCGTCTCCTGCGGCTATCGCGGTGACCGAGCGCTTCTCCCGTGCCGCGATATTAGGCATGAAGCGGACGATGTTATCAGTCCCGAGGTGGTCCTCAAGCACGGAGAGGGGAACGCCCGCGGCTATCGATATCCAAAGCCCTGTCTCGATCTCCCGCAGCGCTATGTACATCGATGGCATGACCTGGGGCTTGATCGCGAGTATGATCGCATCGCTGCCAGCGGCCTCCTCTATGGAATCAAGGACCTTTATCCCTTCCTTCTGGGCCGCTGTCTCCTCGGCCTTCTCCCGTGCCTTGTCATACACTGCCACATCGTAATCCGAATCGGATAATGCGAGCGCGATCGCGCTTCCCATGTTGCCGCTTCCAATTATGGAGATCCTCATAGCTCCTCCCATCTTCTTGTCGTAAGCTCTCCCTTCCTGTTCATTCCGGGAAAGCCGAGCTGCCTGTAGTATTCATATGCCGCGATCGCGACGGAATTGGAAAGGTTGAGGCTGCGCTCATCGCTGAGCATCGGTATGCGCAGCGTGGTCTCCGGATTGGCTGCGAGGATATCCTCATCGATGCCACGGCTCTCCTTGCCGAATATGAGGTACACATCCTCATCGACCGGAAAATGCTCGTCGCTGTATGTCCTCGTTCCCTTAGTAGATAGGAAGTAGAGCCTTTCTCCCTTATATCTCTCCATGAAGGCCGCGACTGAGTCATGCACCACGATATCCACGCTCTTCCAGTAATCCAATCCCGCGTGCCTTACCGCCTTTTCGGAGATATCGAAGCCAAGGGGCCTGACAAGATGGAGCCTCGCGCCCGTGACGGCGCAGGTCCTCGCTATGTTGCCCGTATTCTGCGGTATCTCTGGTTCGAATAGGCAGATATTCAGCATGATACGAAAGGATAGCACTGAAGAGAGTGCTTTGCACAGCCCTGAACGGGCCAGGAAGGGCGAAGCTACGCCTCTCCTAGATATCCCTTTCCCTCATCGATCAGCCTGGAAAGCCCGTCGGTGTCGTCCTCTCCGATCGCGAAGAGGGAGCGTACTACGAAGAAGCCCTTATCTCCGGATATGGAAGCAAGGCTCCGGATGATACCGAGAAGCTCCCTCCTGATCCCGTCCAGCCCTGAAGCGTCATAGTCATCATGCCTTCCGCACGGGGCTGCGCATGAGGCGCACATCGGTAAGAGCCTATCCTTCTCCTCATGTATAGCTCCGATGAGCCTTTCAGCCTCCTTCTTATCGGTGCAGGAAAGCCCATCCCTTATCAGGGCCATGGCAGTATCGCTTATCGTAGCAGAGCCGTCCAGCGAGCGCACGAGTCCGATGAGCGCGCCTATGAGATCAGAGTATGCGTCCATCTGTCGAGATCGTGATCACGGAAAGCGGTATATCCTTGCCAGAGGCGTCTATAGCGCTCCTTACCGCTCTTTCGATGCCGCCGCAGCAGGGAACCTCCATGCGCGCCACCGTCACGCTGCGGATACTGTTCGCGGAGAATATGGCGGTAAGCTTCTCCGCATAATCAACAGGGTCCAGCTTAGGGCATCCCACGAGCGTCACGCGGCCACGGATGAAATCCTCATGGAACGAGCCATAGGCATATGCCGTGCAATCAGCGGCAACGAGGATGTCAGCATCGGCAAAGTATGGCGCGTTGACCGGCAGCAGCCTTATCTGCACAGGCCACTGGGTAAGCTCACTCTCAGCCTTGGCGTGAGCCCTCTCCAGACGCTCCTCTCTACGTATGCTTCTTGCCGCCGTTCCAGGGCATCCGCAGGCAAGCGTCTTCCTGGAGGCCTTCACCGCCTCCTCGTCATAAGCAGGAGCTTCCCTTTCCTCAAATGAGATCGCACCTGTAGGACAGGCTGGTAGGCAGTCTCCGAGTCCGTCGCAGTAATCCTCCCTGGTAAGCCTGGCCTTGCCGTCAACCATCTCTATCGCACCCTCATGGCACGCCGCCGCACAGGCTCCGCATCCGTTGCATTTCCCTTCGTCTATCCTGATTATCCTTCTGATCATATCGACTCCTTCTTTTCCTACGCTTACTTTGCGCTATAATCATCAAGAAGTATGTTGCAGATGCAACGAAAGGAACGGCTATGGAGAAATACATCCCGCTATTGAGAAGAACAGGGCTATTCGATGGCATCAGCGATAACGAGATAATCTCGCTCCTTAGATGCCTTGATGCAAGGGTGAGAACCTACAATAGGGGAGAGTACGTCATCCATGAGGGCGATGTCCTCTCCTCCATGTTCATACTCCTCTCCGGAACGGTACATATACAGAGGGATGATTACTGGGGTAGGCATAACATAATAAGCAAGATTGCTCCCGGAGAGGTCTTCGGAGAGGCATACACAGGCGATGAGGTGATGCTCTCCGACGCGGTGGCCACGGAAGATGCCTCTGTGATGTCGCTAAGCACGAGGGGAATCCTCTTCCCCTGTTCCTCCTCTTGCGCCTTCCATGGCATCCTCATCCGCAATCTCTACAGCCTCCTTGCAAGCCGCAACAGGAACCTCGTGAGGAAGATCGGCTATCTCTCGAAGCCCACGATAAGGGAGAAGGTACTCTCATATCTCTCCGATGAGGCCAAGAGGGCAGGAACAGGATCATTCACCATACCATTCAGCCGTGAGCAGCTTGCCTCCTATCTCTCCGTTGACAGGAGCGCGCTATCAAGGGAGCTATCGAAGCTGAAAGCGGAGGGTATCATAGATTTCCGCAAGGATCGATTCACGATCATCACCACCGTTCAGGATGAATGAAGGGCTGTCTTGAATAAGCACTGGTCTTTCCTTGCTTTCGATAGCCTGTCATCAGGATTTACAGTATCTTGTATCAGGGCCTTTCCCGATCATGGTAATGATACCGTTCCTTACCATCCTGCCAAGTACTGCCTCGACGGTTGTCGGACTTACATCTGGAAGTATCCTGCAGATCTCTCTCTTCGATATAGGAATCAGGCTGTTGAGTACGGTTGCCTCTATGCGCTCTGTCTTCGTTACTCTCCTGGAGTTCATTACGGCAAAGCGCTTGTCGAGTTCCTTATAGCAGAGGAAGAGAGTGAAGAGGAAATCATTGATGAAGGGAAAGTAATCGTTCCTGTTGTCCTGCCACCCATCTGATGATGCCTTAAGAGCTTCATAGTAGGCATCCTTGCGTCTGCTTATCTGTTCCTCGAATGAGATATATCTGCCTACATCGTATCCGTTCTTGTAAAGGAGGAGCAATGACAGCAGCCTCGACATCCTTCCATTGCCGTCCCTGAATGGGTGGATGCAGAGGAAATCGAGGATTACGCATGGAATCAGAAGCAGCGGACTGATCGAGGAGTCATCCCGGGCTTCTGCGTATGCAAGCTCTAGCTGTTCCATTGCTTCCTTTGTCTCTGCCGCTGGAGTAGGGCGGAACCGGATACGTCTCTGTCCTTGATTATCTACTTCGATGATAAGGTTGTCCGCATCCTTGTATCTTCCTCCGTAATCATATCCTGCAAGTGACATGAGTGTTTCATGGAGGCGTAGTATATCGTTCTGATTGAAATCCATCAGCTTATATCCGCTATGGATAGCATTAAGCGCATCCCTGTATCCGGCTATCTCCGCTTCATCATGGTTCAAGGGAGCGCTGTTCTGATTGACGATCGAGATTATTCTCTCATCGCTTGTGATTATGCCCTCTATGGCATTTGAGCTTTTGACAGATTGTATCCTCGCAATGGATTCAAGCTCCGTGAATATCCTGTCATATTCCTCCTGCCGGAAGTCAGCCATCGTCCTAAGTGAGGATATCCCGGATGTCAGATTCAGTAGTCCGGCTGGTACGGTATCCTTGAGGAATGAATAGTCGAATCTTCTCATATCTGCATATTATCCTAACGTTTTATGTGCAGATAATAAAGGAGAATCTGCATATTTTCCGCTATTTTATATGCAGATAATATGGTGAATGTGCAGATATATATGCAGAAAGAAAGCGGACCCGAAGGTCCGCTGCGTCGGCTTGCGTTCTGCTTATAGCGCCTTGCCGTCCCTGAGGGATGAGGCCATGAGGCGTATGGCGTTGATGTTGATGAAGCCCTTGCAGTCGATCGGATGGTAGCCGCCGGCCTTGTCCATCGAACCAAGGTCCTCATTGTAGAGGGAACAGTCTGAGGAGATGCCCGCGTTGATGACGTTGCCCTTGTAGAGGGCCACCGTTGCCGTACCTGTGACGTTCTTCTGGCTCTCATCGAAGAGGGCGGTGAGCATATTGAACTCAGGTGCGCCCCAGTAGCCGTTGTAGATAAGCTCGGCATACTTCGGAGAGAGCATATCCCTCAGATGCATCGCTTCCTTGTCCATGGTAAGCCCTTCGAGATTGTGGTGGGCCTTCCAGAGTATCTCGCATCCAGGAGTCTCATAGACGCCGCGGCTCTTGATGCCGATGAACCTGTTTTCCACCATATCCACGCGTCCGATGGCGTTGTCGTGTCCCATCTTGTTCAGATAGATGATCATCTCCACGGGATCGGTAACGACCGTTCCATCCCCTTCGTTCTTCACCGAAAGAGGTACTCCGTCCTTGAACGTGAAGGTGAGGATGGTCTCCTTGTCTGCGGCCTTCTCAGGGGAGAGTGTGAGCGAGTAGACGTCCTCAGGGCATCTCTTCGACGGATCCTCGAGGATCCCAGCCTCGTGGGAGATGTGGATGAGGTTCTCATCCTCGCTGTACGGCTTCTTCAGGGAGGCCTTCACAGGGATGCCGTTATCAGCGGCGTATTTGAGCATATCGGAGCGTCCCTCGAACTGTGAAAGCCATTCCTCGTCCTTCCATGGGCTGATGATCTTGACGTCAGGCATATTCATGTAGTAGCCGAACTCGAACCTAACCTGGTCGTTTCCCTTGCCGGTGGCACCATGGGCGACGTACTTCGTGCCTTCCTTCTTCGCTATCTCGATATGCCTCTTCGCTATGATCGGGCGGGCTAGGGATGTGCCTAGCATATATGTTCCTTCATAGATCGTGTTAGCCTTGAGCGCCGGGAAGATATAATCCGTCACAAGGGGAGCCTTCAGATCCTCCACATAGACCTTCGAGGCACCTGTCGCGTATGCCTTCTCCTCTACGGCCTTGAAATCCTCGTTCTGACCTACGTCAGCGACGTACGCTATGACATCGAAGCCCTTGTTGCTGAGCCACTTGAGTATTACTGATGTATCTAGTCCACCGGAATATGCGAGTATGATCTTCTCTTTCATCGCTTTCATCTCCTACAATGCTGATTTTGCATATTCATCGAGTTTATGCAAGAGTTTTCTGCATAAATATTCAAAAATATCGAAGATTCTGTATTTTCTATGAATAAAATAGCCCCCGGCCTCACCAGGATGGAAACCGGGGGTCGCGCTCCGGATTTTCTCCAGAACGACTATGGCAGTCCCTCTTCTTAGGCAACCTGACTAAGTCATTCAAGCCACTGACTTCCTTATATCATGAGAGGTTCTTTCTGTAAATACAGAAATTGCATATTTGGATATCATAGTTGTATGAATCATATGTATGTTGACCCTTCCTGTTGTTGAAAAGCTCGGAAGGAATAGTTAGATTATGGCATATGGTCGGTTTCTTTATCAAAAAGGCTTTCTTTGACGGCTGGGATAACCTCATAGGGCTAGTGCTGTTCAACCTGATCTACATAGCGCTCATCTTCGCCGGGCTCTGGGGATTCTCCTATCTCACGGCCCTGTCCCCGATGCTTTCCTTCGTGCTGCTTGCCGTGGTCCTTCTCGCGTATTCGCTGATCGCTGGAGGCACGGCGGCCGTGGTGTCGAACTACTCGAACTACCAGCGTGATTCGTGGAACGCCTTTCGTGGAGGGATCGTGAGGAACATCAGGCACTCGCTCCTCTTCTTCGCCATGAATTTCCTCTTCTTCATGAACATCATACTCATCATGCCGTTCTATATGTCGATGGGGAACATCGTCGGCATAGCCGCCGTCGTCGTCATGGCCTGGATAGAGATATTCCTCGCGCTTGCCGTCGCGTATTACTTCCCTCTGATGAACCTGCTTCCGGGAGACAGGCCGCTGAAGACCTTGCGGAAGTGCCTGATCATCATCGGGGATAACCTAGGCTTCACGTTCTTCCTGGTGCTTTACCGCCTCTTCATGCTCGTCATGTCGGTACTTACCATGGGACTCGTGCCGGGAGTGACCGGGGCGCAGCTTGCTGAGCAGGATGCCATGAAGCTGCTGATGTTCAAGTATGACTACCTCGATGAGAACAAGGGCGCAGATCGTAAGCACCTCCCTTGGGAGGATCTCCTTTATGATGAGAAGGAGAAGGTCGGCCCGCGTTCGCTCAAGAATATGATATTCCCTTGGAAGTAGCATGAGGGAGATCGAGGTAAAGGCCCGGACTACGGAGCCTGAGAGGATAAGGGCGGAGCTTGAC
This sequence comes from uncultured Spirochaetales bacterium, assembly GCA_949299185.1. Taxonomy (GTDB): domain Bacteria; phylum Spirochaetota; class Spirochaetia; order Sphaerochaetales; family Sphaerochaetaceae; genus Ornithospirochaeta. The sequence continues at coordinate 30,326 of CASFZR010000009.1, read as the reverse complement.
AGCCGCCTGGGAGAGGGCAGGGAGGTCCATAAGAGGGATCATTACTTCCACCTGCCGGGAGTGCTTGAGCAGTCGCTCCGCATCAGGTGCTATGATGGGAAGACTGAGCTGACGACGAAGCATAACAGGCGTGATGAGGAAGGGGAGAACAACCTGGAGTATGAGTTTCTGGCGCTTCCCGGTGAGTATGATAAGGCCGTGGCGTTCTTCCATGCCTTAGGCCATGTCGATTACTTCATCAAGACCAAGGATGGCTGGGAATGGAACGATGATGATGCCCATATAGAGCTGCTGAGCGTCAATGACCTCGGATGGTTCGTCGAGATCGAGATACTCCTTCCCTTCGATGCCTCTGATGAGGAGGCCCTGAGAAGCGGCCGGAGGATACATGGCATCCTCTCGTCGCTCGGCGTCGAAGATGGTGTGGAGCCTACGTCATACCGGGATATGATCCTGGAGAGGAGGAAGGAAGATGGAATGGAGGGCTAGCCATATACTCGTCAAGGATGCGACGAGCGCGGAGAAGCTCTATGAGAGGGCTCGTCGCGGAGAGTCATTCGAGAGCCTTGCGCGTCAGTACTCCACATGCCCCTCGAAGTCCAAGGGCGGAGACCTCGGATGGTTCGGAGAGGGGAAGATGGTGCCTGCGTTCGAGAACGCGGTGCGCCGCATGCCGATGAGGAGCATATCGCGTCCGGTACGCACCCAGTTCGGATACCACATAATAAAGAAGACCGGAGAGAAGGAGTGAAGAAGGTCACGATATACACGGATGGTGCCTGTTCCGGCAATCCCGGTCCCGGCGGCTGGGGGGCTATCCTGAAGTACGGCGATGCGGAGAAGGAGATATCAGGGGGAGAGGCCTCGACGACCAACAACCGCATGGAGCTTACCGCTGCGATAAAGGCCCTGTCCCTACTCAAGGAGCCATGCTCTGTCGATCTCTACTCTGATTCGAGGTATCTGGTGGACAGCGTCGTGAAGGGCTGGCTCTTATCCTGGGAGAGGCTTGGTTTCCGCAAGAAGGGAAAGACCGTTCCTAATACCGATCTCTGGCAGGAGCTTCTTCCGCTCATAAGGCGCCATGACGTCTCGTTCATCTGGGTCAAGGGCCATGATGAGAATGAGTATAATAACCGCTGCGACAAGCTGGCGGTGGGGGAGTGGAAGCGTATCAGGGAGATGGAAGCAGCCTGTCCTCGATGACGTGGGTTATATCATAGAGCGGGGTGGGGCCGACGTCCCATTCCTCCTCGGATACCTCCGGCTTGTAGGTGGAGATTGCCTTATAGAAGGGATAGAACTCTCCCAGTATGCGGATCGCCGTAGCATTTGACGGGCTTCGCTCGAGGACTGACCTCGCGACCTCTATGCCCTTCTCCCTCCTTGCTCCAGCATATGCCTTCAGGAGCATCTCGGACACGGTATCATTGACCGGATAGCGCTCATGGAGTGCCTCCAGTGCCTTCTCATAGCTGTACATCCTGCTGCTCTCGCGGTAGGCGTAGATCTCCAGGTAGTCGAAGCGGATCATGTCAGGGTAGAGGGCCTTAGCCTCCTCTGCCGCATCTATAGCCTTATCATAGTCCTCCGCCTCAAGATAGGAATACGCGAGATTGTACCAGAGTTCCGGAGACGGCTCCTCCTCGATTCCCTCGAGATATATCTCTGCAGCCTCCTCACCGGTGAGCGCGTAGCCCTTCTCAAGGAAGCCATCTTCCTCTATCGCGGTCGATGCGCATGATGCGAGGGTAAGTATGATGATGGCGATCGACAGTGCTTTCAAGTATGCCTCTCATCCTCCCTTCCGCTATCAGGGAGGTCCTTCTGATGGTAGCTGAATGAGTGGGGCAGTGCAACCGCTTTTCGGTTCACCAATGCCCATGGCATCTGCTATACTCTCAGCAGAGGAGAAGAATAAAGATGAACATAGTGCTTCTCGGCCCTCCGGGGGCTGGAAAGGGAACAGTGGCAGCTCTTCTGAAGAAGGAGCTTGGCGTACCTCATATCTCGACGGGGGATATCTTCCGCGAGAACATCAAGAACGGCACCGAGCTTGGGAAGAAGGTCGAGTCGATACTCGCGTCCGGAGGTCTGGTGCCAGATGAGGTTACGATCGAGATGGTCAGGGACAGGCTTTCCAAGGACGATACCGCTTCCGGCTACATCCTCGATGGATTCCCGCGCACGATAGCGCAGGCGGAGGCCCTTGAGGGCATCGATACGATCGATCATGTGCTGAACTTCGTGCTTTCCACGGAGGAGATCATCAGCCGCCTTTCCGGACGCAGGCTCTGCAAGTCCACGGGAAGGATCTATCATATCAAGTCGAATCCTCCCAAGGTCGAGGGCATCGATGATGAGACGGGAGAGCCTCTGATCCAGAGGGATGATGATAAGCCTGAGGCCATCAAGCACCGCCTCGAGGTCTATGAGGAGCAGACCGCGCCGCTCATCGAGTACTACAGGAAGAAGGGTAATCTCCTTGATGTCGATTCCGCGCCGTCTCCGGAGACGATAGTCGCCGCTGTCCTGAAGGCGGTGGGAAAGGCCTGAGCCATGAAAGCGTTATCATCGTTCTCCGATGTCTTCGTCTCTCCTCTCTTTCCGAAGAGGGGCGAGGATGTCGGGCTTTCGATAGTGTTCTCCGAGCAGCCCGAATCGGTGATCCTCCGCGCAGACGGGGACAGCGGGATGGTCTGGAGCTATGAGATGCATAAGGCAGGCACCCTCAATGGTGCCTACCGCTATACGGGAACGGCGCGTGTCATCTCATCGGATGAGCCGTTCCACTACTTCTTCACGTTCTTCCATCATGGACGCAGCTGGTACTATTCCAGGCGCGGCATAACGCGAAGCACTCCGCGGATGAAGGACCGCTTCACGCTCATTCCCTCGATAGAGGCACCTGCCTGGGTCGCAGGCTCGACCTGCTATCAGATATTCCCTGACAGGTTCTGCAACGGCGACAGCTCGGTGGGAGCGAAGGAGGGGGAGTATGAGTTCGATGGAGGAAGGGTGACCACCCCGTCATTCTCCGAGGCCCCGAGGCCGTTCAGCGAGTCGCGCTGCCTTGATTTCTACAACGGGGACCTGAAGGGAATAGAGGATAAGATAGGGCATCTCAAGGCGCTGGGCGTGGATACGCTCTACCTCAATCCCATCAACGCCTCCAGGACCGTCCATCGCTATGATGCCGTGGACTTCTTCCATGTCGATGAGAAGCTTGGCGGGGATAGGGCCCTGATAAGCCTCATCGAGCGCCTCCATGAGAACGGGATGCGCATCATCGTCGATATCTCGATAAACCACACCGGTGTCGATTGCCCCTGGTTCAGGAAGGCCCTTGAGGACAAGGATTCCGAGGAGAGGGGCTTCTATGTCTTCGAGGGCGGCGAGCCCTGCTTCTGGCAGGGCGTACGCACGCTGCCGCAGCTCAACTATCGCTCCGAGCGGCTAAGGGATCTCGTATACCGCGGAGAGGAGAGCGCCATGCAGCGCTTCTTGCGTCCGCCATTCGGCCAGGATGGCTGGAGGCTCGATGTGGCACCTGAGCTTGGGCGTACCTCGACGGATCAGCTGACGCGTGATGTATGGCGGGAGGTGCATAGGTGCCTGAAGGCCGTCAGGAAGGATCTCTACCTCGTGGGCGAGGACTGGGATGACAGCGATGAGTATCTTCAGGGGGATATGTGGGATGCCACGATGAACTACTACGGTTCCGGACGTCCTATCCGCAGCTGGATGGGAGAACGTGACCGCTTCCTTACCCCAGGCTGGGGCCATGATCCCTCAAGCGAGGCTCCTTGGTCCGGATATGAGATGGCCGAAGCCCTTGCCGATGGCGTGAGCGCTGTCCCGGATCAGAGCGCGTTCTTCCAGATGAACCTCATCGACAGCCATGACACGCCGCGCCTGCACAACAACAGGGCCGTGATGAACAAGGATATCTACTTCGGCGGCATAATGACGCTCTTCATGCTTCCGGGGATGCCTTCCATCTACTATGGCGATGAGATAGCCCTCGATGGTGAGATGGGCTCGGTGGAGGGGGCACGCTATCCGATGTGCTGGGATGAATCGAAGTGGGATAAGGAGATCAAGGGGATGTATGAGGCCGCGGCAGCGGTCAGGAAGCTCCCGTTCTTTCCTTACTCCTCGTTCTCGGTGGAGGCTATCGACGCCGAGGCCTTCTTCATCAGGAGGGTAGGAGAGGGCGAGGCCCTCGTGGCTGTCATAAACAGATGCCCGCGTGAGCGTACCGTCTCGATAGACCGCTTCGCCCTTCCTAGCGGCAGCGTCTCCGTCGTGGCTGGAAGCGCTGATGCGGAGCTTACCGCCCAGAGCATCGACGTGCGCCTTCCAGCGGCGACCAGCGCGATCATATATATGCGCAATGCCGGACTTCAGGCAAGGTGATGATAAGGCTGGGCACTCCCCGGCCTCTCATCATCCTGTTGCATTTCCAGCCACTCCGCATATACTGATATGGTCAGGGACGCTCTATTGCTATTTTCCTTTGGAAATGGTTAAATCATAGCGTTATATCTGATACTGAATTATCGATAGTTGATAAGGAGAGAACGTGATGAAAGTCGGAATCAATGGTTTCGGAAGAATCGGTCGTTTCGTGTTCCGCGCTGCTATGGAGCGCCAGGATGTCGAGATCGTAGGAATTAATGACCTCTGCCCGGTCGATTACCTGGCATATATGCTCAAGTATGATACGATGCATGGTCAGTTCAATGGCACGATCGAGGCTGATGTCGAGAAGTCTCAGCTTATCGTGAATGGCAAGGCTATCCGCGTTACCGCTTGCAAGGATCCTAACGAGCTTAAGTGGGACGAGGTCGGAGCTGAGTATGTCGTCGAGTCCACCGGTCTCTTCCTCACCAAGGAGAAGGCTCAGGCTCATATCAACGCTGGCGCTAAGTACGTCGTCATGTCCGCTCCTTCCAAGGACGACACGCCGATGTTCGTCGTCGGAGTCAACGAGAACACCTACCAGAAGGGAACCCAGTTCGTTTCCAACGCTTCCTGCACCACGAACTGCCTTGCTCCTATCGCGAAGGTCCTCAATGACAAGTTCGGCATCGTCGATGGCCTCATGACCACCGTGCATTCCACGACCGCTACCCAGAAGACCGTTGATGGTCCTAGCATGAAGGACTGGAGGGGTGGACGTGCTGCTTCCGGCAACATCATCCCGTCCTCAACCGGCGCTGCCAAGGCTGTCGGAAAGGTCATTCCTGCCCTTAACGGCAAGCTTACCGGTATGTCGATGAGGGTTCCTACCCTTGACTGCTCTGTCGTTGACCTCACCGTCAACCTTGCCAAGCCTGCTAAGTACGACGAGATCTGCGCGGCTATGAAGGAGGCTTCCGAGGGCGAGCTTAAGGGTGTTCTCGGATACACCGAGGATGCTGTCGTATCCTCTGACTTCCTCGGAGACAAGAGGACCTCTATCTTCGACGCCAAAGCTGGTATCGCCCTTACCGATACGTTCGTTAAGGTCGTTTCCTGGTACGACAATGAGGTCGGCTACTCCAACAAGGTCCTTGACCTCATCGCTCACATGAAGAAGGTCAACGGCTGATATCGCTTCCGGCTAGCCCGGAACCTCGGGCCTGCTTCGGCAGGCCTTATTTTTAAAGGAGAGACATAATGGTTCTTAATACGATCAGAGAGGCGGATCTCAAGGGCAAGAAGGTCCTTATCCGCGTTGATTTCAATGTTCCGCTCAAGGACGGCGTCGTTACCGATGATACGAGGATCAAGGCGGCCCTGCCGACTATCAAGTACATCCTCGAGAACGGTGCGTCCCTTGTCGTCATGACCCATCTTGGACGCCCTAAGGGCGAGAAGAACGAGAAGTACTCCCTCGCTCCTGTCGCGGCCCAGTTCGAGAAGCTCCTCGGCTCGAAGGTCACGCTCGCTCCGGATGTGATCGGACCTGAGGTGGAGAAGGAGGTCAAGGCGCTCAAGCCGGGCGATGTCCTCCTGCTTGAGAACGTGAGGTTCTACAAGGAAGAGGAGGCAAATGATGCTGGCTTCGCCAAGACCCTCGCTTCCTATGGTGATATCTACTGCAACGACGCGTTCGGCACGGCCCACCGCGCACATGCATCTACAGAGGGTGTCTCGCACTACCTTCCTTCCTATGCCGGCTTCCTCATCGAGAAGGAAGTGAAGTTCATGGCTCCTCTCCTCGAGAATCCTGAGAAGCCGTTTGTCGCGATCATCGGCGGATCTAAGGTCTCTTCGAAGATCACGGTGCTTGAGTCCCTCGTCCGCACCTGCAATACCATCGTCATCGGTGGCGGAATGGCCTATACATTCCTCAAGGTGCAGGGACACACGATCGGCAAGTCCCTTGTCGAGGATGATTATCTTGAGACGGCTTCCTCCTTCCTCAAGAAGGCTGAGGAGAAGGGCGTCAAGGTCATCCTTCCCGTCGATCATGTCGCGGCTGCCGCGTTCGCTGAGGATGCAGCTCCTGTCGCCGTTGATGGCGTTGATATCCCAGATGACCTGATGGGCATGGATATCGGTCCGAAGACGACCGCTCTCATCGTCGAGGCTGTCAAGGGTGCGAAGTCCGTGGTATGGAACGGCCCGATGGGTGTCTTCGAGTTCGCAGCGTTCGCTAAGGGAACCGAGGAGGTCGCCAAGGCGCTTGCTGCATCCGATGCCACCACTGTCGTAGGCGGCGGAGATAGCGTTGCCGCTATCAACAAGTTCGGCCTGGCAGACAAGATCAGCCATGTCTCCACCGGCGGTGGCGCTTCCCTTGAGTTCCTCGAGGGCAAGGAGCTTCCGGGCATCAAGGCACTGGAGAAGTAAGATGAGAAAGGCTTATATCGCAGGAAACTGGAAGATGAACCTCACTCCTTCCGAGGGCGCCAGGTATGCTTCTGAGCTGGCTGCCGCCGTCAAGGAGGCAGGTGTGGAGTGCCGTGTCATGATCGCTCCGGCGTTCGTGGCTATCCCCGCGGTCGTCGAGGCTGTGAAGGGATCTCCGATCATCGTCGCTGCCCAGAACATGGCCAATCACACCTCCGGCGCATATACCGGAGAGGTCGCTCCGGCGATGCTCAAGGATGCCGGCGTCAAGACCGTGATCCTCGGACACAGCGAGAGGAGGCAGTATTACGGGGAGACCGATGAGATCATCAACTCCAAGGTCACCCTCGCTCTCTCGGAGGGCATGGATGTCGTGCTTTGCGTAGGCGAGACGCTTGACGAAAGGCAGGGCGGAAAGCTCGAGGAGGTCCTTTCGAGGCAGATCAAGGTCGGCCTCAAGAGCGTCAGTGCCGAGGATATGGCGAGGATCACCATCGCGTACGAGCCTGTATGGGCGATCGGAACGGGAATGACGGCGACGCCTGAGGATGCGGATGGCGCACATGCCTTCATAAGGGCTACGGTGGCATCTTTGTATTCCGATGATATTGCCAAGAATCTCATAATACAGTATGGTGGTTCCGTTAAGGCCGGCAATATCAAGGCCCTGATGGCAAAGGAGAACGTCGATGGCGCCTTGGTAGGCGGAGCCTCCCTCTCGCTTGAGCAGTTCCTCCCCATCATAACCTACAATAAGTGATACGGAGTCTGAGATGAGTATTTTAGGTATCATACTGTTAGTGCTTTTCTGCATTATCGCGCTTCTCCTGATCTTCCTCGTGGCGATCCAGGGAGAGAACAGCGTTGGACTCGGTGGTATCTTCGGAGGCGGCTCTGAGTCCGCCTTCGGTTCCAACACGTCATCTGTCCTTACAAGGGCAACGACGATAATTACCATCGCGTTCATGGTCCTTTCCCTCGTTGTCGCAGTGGTCAACAAGTCTAGCGATGAGGAGCTTCTCGCGGCACAGAGCGCGGCTGAGGCTTCTGCCGTCGAGTCCACAAGCTGGGTCGATGAGACCGAGCCTGCTGCGGCTGAGGCCGACGTGGCTGCCGCAGAGGTAAGCGCAGAGACAGCAGCAGAGTGATTCCTTTTCGAATCAGGGCCGGCTTTCCATCCGTGGCAAGCCGGTCTATATTTTCCTAAAGGGAGGAAATGATGCAGGTTTGCGTCCTTTACGCTGGCAGGACCCGCGATGGCGGGAAGCTTCCGGCTCTTGCCAAGGCCGTGGCCAAGGGGATCGAGTCCCAGGGCCATCAGGTCGATGTCATAAATATGTATGAGGAAGGTGTCAGACTTACGATCTATGATTATGTGGTCATAGGTTCGGAGCCTGTTTCTTTTTTCTCGGCCCAGGTGCCGTCCCAGATAGCGAAGTTCCTCGCCCAGGCTGGAACGGTCTCGGGGAAGCGATGCTTCGCCTTCATCTCAGGAGGACTGAGGAAGGGGAGGACGCTGCAGAATCTCATGAAGGCCATGGAGCATGAGGGCATGTACCTCAGGCTCAGCGATATAATCTCCAAGGAGGATGCCGCCGTAGCGATCGGCAAGCGCCTCAACGTGGAGAGAAACTGATCATCCTGCGCATCGGGTCTCATGCGCATTGGCTATGGCGTCGCCATGCCTCTTATATCCCAATAGCGCGCTATTGGTTCTATGGAGCAACTATGAAGAAGAGAATTACCACCGTGCTCATGCTTCTGATCGTGACCGCGCTCTCCCTTTCTGCCGCGAGCGTGATCAGCCAGCCTGCGGCCACGGTCTATCTGATAAGGAATACCGCGATCAATGTCGATGATCTCAAGGCAGAGACCGAGAGATACAGGGCTGCCGGTATCGATATCGATGAGCTGAGCGTGCTTCAGACCATGATAAACGATGAGGTCTTCCTCCAGGGAGCCGAGCGCGATGGCGTCTCCATCAGCGACAGGCAGGTCGATCAGATGATCAATACCGTCTTCCAGAACGCCCAGCAGCAGGCCGCCGCGGCAGGGCAGTCCATCACCCGCGCGGATTTCGACGCGGAGATCATCCGTCAGTTCGGCACCGTCGATGCCTACAGGGACGCGCTTCGCAACCAGGCCATCGTGCAGCAGTATCTGATGCAGGAGCGTGGTGATAAGATCATGGCCGCACCTGCCCCGACGGAGAGCGCGATCAGCTCGTTCTACAGGCAGAACCAGCAGCAGTTCTTCCAGCCCGAGTGCGTGAAGCTTTCCCATATCTATATCGAGAAGGACGAGGATGAGGCCGTGAACGCAGAGAACAAGGCGAAGCTTGAGGAGGCCTATGGGAAGATATCCTCCGGTGAGCTTACGTTCGAGGCCGCCGTTCCTCTCTACAGCGAGGATCATAACTCCAGCAGCCGCGGCGGTGACATAGGCTGGCTTACCGCCAACAATACCGCGGCGCGCCAGGGCTGGGGCGATGAGTTCTGCGATACCGTCCTCGCGATGGGTGCCGGAGAGATCTCTCCTGTGCTTGAGTCCCTCATGGGCTATCATATCGTGAAGGTCACGGTGCATTACGACGCGAAGCTGCTGTCTCTCAGCGATCCTGTCTCCCCAGAGGATGCGATCAGCGTCCATGACTATATCGCGCAGATGCTCACGGTGCAGAACCAGCAGGTCGCGATGAACGAGGAGCTGCAGTCCCTTATCGCTGAGCTGAGGGGTGAGGCTAGGATCAATATCCTATACAGAGGTAACAACTGATGACGAGGCATCGCGATAGGGTAATAGCCGTATCAACGCTCTACTCACTCGACTTCAACAACGCCCTCGATGCCGCTGATGATATCGATCCGTTCCAGGGCATGAACGAGGAGGAGGTGGGCGCGCTCGACGAGGAGGATAAGATCTTCATCCGCTTCCTCGTCTTCGGAACGCTTGAGAATAGGGAGAAGATCGACCAGATCATCTCCCGCTACTCGGAGAAGAGGCCTCTTGAGAAGATAGATATCGTGGACAGGAATATCCTCCGCATCGCCTTCTATCAGCTTGCGATCACCAAGGATGTACATCCCGCGATCGTGATAGATGAGGCCGTGAAGCTCAGCCAGGAGCTTTCGAATGACGTCTCGTTCCGCTTCATCAACGGGATACTTGACGCATACAGGAAGGATACGGAGAGAAGATGATCGTCCTGAAGAACGAAGAGCAGATAGATGGCATAAGGACCTCATGCAAACTCCTTGCTGAGATGTTCGATGAGATCGGTCCGAAGATCGAGGCAGGGATGAGTACATATGATGTCGATAAGCTCTTCCATGAATGGATGAAGCATCGCCATCTCGGCGCCCCATGCCTCGGCTATATGGGTTATCCCGCGGCCACATGCGTATCGGTCAACAACGTCGTCATCCACGGCATCCCCTCAAGGCACGAGATCCTCAAGGATGGGGATATCGTGAGCGTGGATATCTGCCTGGAGAAGGATGGATATATAAGCGACAGCACCCGTACCTATGAGATCGGCAAGGTGAGCGATGAGGTGCATCAGCTGAACACAGTGACAGAGAAGTGCCTCTATCTTGGAATAGAGGCTGCCTCCAAGCCCGGCGCGAGGATACAGGATATCGCGGCAGCGGTCTCCGGCCTGGCACGCAAGCATGGCTATGGCGTCGTGCGCGATTACTGCGGCCATGGAGTGGGGCTTGAGATGCATGAGGATCCCGAGATTCCCAACTACGTCTCCCTGATGAATCCCAATCCGAGGATCCGCAAGGGAATGGTCATGGCGATCGAGCCTATGATCAACATGGGAACCTATAAGGTAGATACCGACAGCAAGGATGGCTGGACAGTGCGTACGCTTGACGGCAAGCCCGCCTGCCACTGGGAGCATACCGTGGCCATCACCGATACAGGCCTTGAGATACTGACAACGCTTTAGGAGGATTTATGGGTAAGGAATTCATCACCTGCGACATGATTCGCGACGCGGCATTGAAGCTCGTACACAGGATGTACACGGAGGATCACTTCGTCCCTGATGTCATCTATGACTCCCTCCGTGGTGGCGCCTATATGGCGAATGTCATGAGCGAGTACTACAAGCTGATGGCGATGAAGGAGGGCAAGAGCCCAGTATTCTATGCGGCAGTCGTCGCCAGGTCATACGGTGATGTGCGCGAGCATTCCTCCCATGTCGATATCGATGGCTGGACCTGGTCTCCTAAGCATCTGAAGAAGGGGCAGAAGGTCCTTATCGTCGATGATATCTTCGATACGGGAATGACGGTGAACGCTCTGGTGAAGACCGTGATGGACGCTGGTATCCCGAGGGAGGACATCAAGGTCGCCGTCTATGACTACAAGGTACCACTCTACAAGAACGAGGAGCCGCTCCCGATACAGCCTGACTACTGGTGCCGCAAGCATGTGCTGAACAAGGCTGAGGACTCGAGGTGGATACACTATACCTGCCATGAGTTCATCGGACTCACCCATGATGAGATCGACGAGGTCTATACCGATCCAGAGGTGCGTGAGATACTCCACTCGGTGCTTGAATGATGAAAAAGGTCGCTTCGGCGGCCTCTTTGCATGTTACCATGGAGCCATGAGAAGAATATCCATCATCATGGTCCTTTTGCTGCTTGTCTCTCCTCTCTTCGCCCTTACCGTCGATGAGATCACGTCGGAGAGTATCGTGTCGCTCCTTTCCGAGGTAGGCTATGTCTCATATGTCGATGAGGATGGGGATGTCGCCTTCGAGGATCAGTATGGCATGGTTTATTACATAATCCATATACCGGAGGACCATAGGCTATGGATACAGTGTTCATGGTATGCCTCCGATTCGATCGATAGCATCACTGCCTTCCGTCTGATGAACGAGTGCAACAGCAACCTCTCCATCGTCAGGGGATGGTATGAGCCTATGGCCCATTCGTTCTACTGGGATTACGACCTGATGTACGGCGAGGCTGGAATCGAGGATGCTCTTCTTGTCTCAGTCGTCGACGCCTTCGTCCAGCAGTCCGATATCCTCACGGATTTCCTTATCTCAGAGGGAGCCTGATATGAAAGGCGGCCTTGAATAGCCGCCATCCTCTTGTGATCCTATCACCTCAGAGATACTCTGCAAGCTGCCCATGAGTCAGCGGCGAATAAGCCGAGACGGAGTAGGTGGTATACCTGTTGTCCTCGTTGAGAGAACCCAGCTCCACGATGATGAAGCTGTTGTTCTGGGTAGCGTAGAGGTACCTGTCTGCCGTTCCCGCCCTCTTGCCGATATACGTCGTGCTGATGATGTCATTATCGTTGTTGTCGATGGAGAGCATACGAGGAGCCGTATCCAGTCCGGGCTCGTTGACGTAGATGCCGTTGCGGTAGATGAAGGCCACATGCCTCTCTCCTTCCTCCGTTGAGAGGATCATGCGATGACCTGTCCTATATCTCAGGTCAGATACGAATCCGCCATCTACCCTCGTGTAGCCGCTGTTGTTGTCGGCGCTGCTGTCGAACTGATAGAGATCCCCATCGAAGGTGATGAAGTAACCGCCGTCAGGATCGTAGCCCATGGGGATGTTGTCCTCATCGACGGAGATGGTATCTATCGTCTCTGCAGCCGTTCCGCTGAAGCGCGTGATGATCAGATCATCGGGAGCACTCTCCATGTCGCTGTCCTCATAGTATGAGTAGACCGCGTCATTGCCGAACACGATCGAGGCGCGATCCACGGTCCCTATCGTCGTGATAGCCAGCTCCTCGGCCTCTCCCTTGTTCTCTATCTTCCCGTAGTACGTCTGTGATCCTGAGCCATAGATGATCTGGCAGGTATCGAGATCGAGGTTGATGCTGCTGAACTTAGTGACCGTACCTCCTTGGAATGAAGGGGTAAGCGCCTCTCCTCCGCTCCTGTAGTCGAATCCGTTTCCTGCTTCTGCCTCCGCGATCGTGGCAAGGGGAACCGATGCGAAGAGATACGCGTCATCGGCCATGTTCTCCTTGTAGGCGTAGAAGAGCGTGCCTGAGCCATTGACGAAGATCGGCCTCATCGTCGAGCGCGTAAGCTCCAGAAGCTTCTCGGCCCTCATCTCCCTGTCACCGGCCTCCGACCATGTGGCCCATAGGTCACCATCGCGGCTTATGAGCAGCTTCATCGTACCGTTATCATCATAGCTGCCATAGACGTCGGTTATCGTGTACTCCGTCTTCTTCGTGGCGTTATGGGCCATCTGGAAGACACCCTGACCTGAATCGAGGTTGCAGGATGAAAGCACCGCCATGAGCGTAATGATTATCAAGCAAGGTCTTCTCATCTCCTGCCTCCTCAATGCCTGTATGTGACGCTAAGCGTCGCCGGTAGGTATGTCATGACCGAGTCCTTGGTGGGCCTGTCGAAGTAGATCTCAGGTGCGACGAGGAGACCTGTGTTGATGCCGACTCCCCAGCTATCGGTGAAGAAGTACCTCAGTCCGATCTCGAACGTGGCTCCGAGGGTTATCTTCGAGTAGGAGTCATAGCTGATGTAATCTAGTCCCAGCCCGATGGAGATAGGGATCTCGAAATCCCCCTGAAGCGGTATGTATGTGAGCTTGGCCGTGATAGGCACGTTCGTGCATACATCACCGGAGCGGGAGAAGTCGAACTGATACCCCAGCTCTCCTCCTATGGCGAGGTGCGGCGTGACGAATATCTGATAGCTCAGCGCGCCGATGCCTCCGATCGTATGGTGCGTCTGCCTGTCCCCCGATCCAGGCCCTACCATCGTCTCTCCGCTGGATGAGTAGGTGAGCGGCGTCGATACGCCTGCCGTGATCGTGAACATCTGCGATCCTGCGTCGTAATACGTGGATGCTCCGAGAGCGGGCACCAGCAGCACGAGCAGCGCTATGGGAATCAGTATTCTCTTCATCATTAGCTCCTGCGGTGATTATACATGAAAGAGGCCCCTTGATTCACCCTCGTTGTTGCAACCACATGAATTCTTTACAATCACAGCTATGATAAGACTGGAATGCAAGGATGTGGCAGCCTCCGTGCTTGATGGCATCAGGACCGGAACGGAGGAGCTGAAGGAAAGGGGAGGCCGTGCCCCATCGCTGGCGGTGGTGCTTGTCTCACATGATGCGGCAAGCGAGACCTATGTCAGGAAGAAGGAGGAAGCCGCCCTCTCCCTCGGCTTCGAGCATCATCAGTACACGCTTGGCGAGGAGACAGGGGAGGATGAGCTTCTGGCTCTCATCGACCGCCTTAACGCTGATGATTCGATAGACGGCATCCTCGTGCAGCTCCCGCTTCCATCCCATATAGTTGAGCGCAGGGTGATAGAGCGCATCGCTCCTGAGAAGGATGTCGATGGCTTCTCTCCCGTGAACGTCGGCCGACTCTCCATAGGAGAGGAGTGCTTCGTTCCCTGCACGCCCAAGGGCATCATGCACGTCCTGTCCTATTACGGCATCGAGACAGCGGGGAAGGACGTCGTGATAATCGGGCGTAGCAATATCGTGGGAAAGCCGATGGCCGCGCTCCTGATGCAGAAGGGCGTGGACGCGACAGTCACCGTATGCAATACCCATACGCGTGACCTCCGTGCCCACACGATGGCTGCGGATATCGTGATCGTGGCGACAGGACACCCCTGTACGATCGACTCCTCCTTCGTCAAGGATGGCGCCGTCGTCATAGACGTAGGGGTCAACCGCATCCCTGACAGCACGCGCAGGAGCGGATTCCGCCTTGTAGGCGATGCCGATTACCCATCCTTCGAGGGCAGGGATGTCTCCATAACGCCCGTCCCGGGAGGTGTCGGGGTGATGACCGTCGCGATGCTCATGGAGAACACCCTTGAGTGTTCGAGAAGGAGGCAGGGACTTTGAGGTACCTCATAGAATCATACGGATGCCAGCTGAATATGGCAGAGGCCGATGCGATGGATGCCATCCTCCGTGGCCGCGGCTTGGAGAGCGTCTCTGATCCCGATAAGGCCGATGTCGTGATCATCAACACCTGCTCGGTGCGCAAGAGCGCCGAGAACAGGATATGGGGACGTCTCGGATTCTACAGCGCCATGAAGAGGAAGCATCCCATGCGCCTCATAGTCACAGGGTGCATGGCGGAGCGCATGAAGGAGGAGCTTAAGCAGGAGGCCCCGTTCATCGATGCCGTCATCGGTACGAATGAGAAGGCGGAGATCCCTGACTACATCTTGGGTTCAGCGCTAGATGAGGCGGATGGCTACCGATTCCTTCCCTCATACCATAAGGATGGGGAGTGGTCGAGCTATGTCCCCATAATGAACGGCTGCAATAACTTCTGCTCCTACTGCATCGTCCCGTACGTCCGGGGCAGGGAGGTATCGAGGAAGGTCGAGGATGTGATAGCCGAGATAGAGAGGCTTGAGGCGGACGGCGTGCGTGAGATCACGCTTCTGGGGCAGAACGTCAACTCCTACCATTCGACCTATCAGGGACGCGATGTTGACTTCCCGACGCTCCTTGAGATCATCACGCCGTATCTTAGCAGCATCATATTCGTGCGCTTCGAGTCGCCCCATCCAAAGGACTTCTCCGATCACCTGATCTCCGTTATCGCGGATAACGACAGGATAGCCAGCCATATACACCTTCCGATGCAGTCAGGCTCCACGAGGATACTCCAGCTGATGAACAGGAAGACGACGCGCGAGGCCTTCCTCTCGCTGGCCGATAGGATGAAGGAGAGGATACCGTCGCTGACACTCTCGACCGACGTCATGGTGGGATTCCCCGGGGAGACGGAGGAGGAGTATGAGGAGACGCTGAGCGCCATGGAGGCGCTTGGCTGTACGGAGGCCTTCATGTACTACTTCAATCCCCGCGAGGGCACGAAGGCCGCCACGATGGAGGGACAGCTGGATGAGGGCGTGAAGGTCAGGAGGCTGGAGCGGCTCATCTCCGAGCAGCTTGAGAGGCAGCGCCGCATAAAGGAGCGCATGCTTCCCTTCACCGCCCGCGCCATAGTCACGGGAGAGAGCCGTGATGATGGGTCGATGTACCTTGCCCGCGGCGAGCATAACGACTACTTCGCCTTCACGCCGTCATCCCCCCATAAGGCCGGTGATGTCGTGACGATCGATGCATCGGAGCTTTCCGGAAATACGTTCAGGGGGGCCGAGCATGTGTGATATAAAGCCATTCATCGAACTGCTTGATAAGGCGCGCCGCGTCGTCGTCCTGACCGGAGCCGGTGTCTCCACCCTCTCAGGAATACCTGATTTCCGTTCCTCGACAGGGCTCTACAGCAAGGAGTTCGGCTCGATGAGCGTCGAGGAGATACTGGATATCGAGTTCTTCAAGGCCCATCCCGATGTCTTCTATGACTGGGCGCGTGAGTACTGGTTCCAGATGGACAGGTACAGTCCGAACATCATACATAGGGCCCTTGCCGAGATGGAGAGGAAGGGAAAGCTCTCGGAAGGCATCTTCACGCAGAACATCGATTCGCTCCATCAGAAGGCCGGAAGCCGCCGTGTCTACGAGCTTCATGGAAGCCTCCGCTCAGGCTACTGCATCGGCTGTCACCGTTATTATGACTACAGCTATCTTGCCGATGCCGTGAACAGGAGGATCGTTCCCGTGTGCCAGACCTGCGGTTCCCTCGTCAAGCCGGACATCGTGTTCTACGGCGAGAGCCTCGACACTACGATGCTCATGCGAGGGGAGAACGCCTTTACCAACGCGGATCTCGCGATCATCCTCGGTTCCTCCCTCGTGGTCAATCCCGCGGCGGCGCTGCCGTACCGCTCCGTGATGGCCGGGCGCGATATCGTGATCGTCAACCGCCAGCCGACCTATCTCGATAGCTACGCGTCCCTTCGGTACGATGATCTGGAGAGCTTCTTCGCCGCGCTGCAGCCTGAGCTTTCGCGCTATCCGGGGTAGAGCAATATCTTGATGATTCATCGCTATTGCACTATATTGTATATAGTGCGGGGGTGTTCTGGTTTCGACTGGCCTTGCCATGCCGTAGACTGCGGATCAAGAGCTGACTTGTAAAACCGGCGCTTAAAATTAAATGCAAAGAAAGAAGACGAGTACGTCTCTGACGAAGCATTTGCTCTTGCTGCCTGAGCGTAGCTAGGAGCGGGAATCCCTTGGTTAGGCTTCCGGCCAACTGATTCCTTTACCGAGGAGGCTTGCCTGATGGCTTCTCGCCGGGCTGTCGGGGACTCTTAGGCGATGCTGCTGCTGGACGCTGGTTCCATTGCCGAAGGCAGAGTAAGCCTGAATTGGGACTATATCCGTAGACGTTTGCGGGTGGATCGTCAGGACGGGAGTTCGAGTCTCCCCACCTCCAGATCCCCGAGGGAGAGAAAGTGGCTAGGGTTGACGTGAGGATAATCAAGACGAAGGAGCGCCTTAAGAGGGCGCTTCTTGACCTTCTTGCGGAAAGGGGACTCGATGAGATATCGATCAGCGAGGTCTGCGATAAGGCCGGAGTCAACCGCAATACCTTCTATTCCCATTATCTGAGCGTCAAGGAGCTCTTGGAGGAGATCGAGGCACAGTTCCTTGAGGATCTCATGGGCGCGATCAACATATCCGCCGATTCGATACGCTCTGTCAGCGGCCTTCTCTCGCTCATCCTCGGCAAGGTGCGGGAGAATAGCGATATGTGTACGCTCATCTTCTCCGAGCATGGGGACAGGACGTTCCTCCGTTCCATCCTCCTCTTCGCGCTTCCGAACGCGGTGGCCAACTGGGCCGATATGCTCCTTCTTGACGAGAAGGACGCGAGGACGCTCTTCTTCTTCATATCAGGCGGCGCTGTCAGCGTCATAGAGGAATGGGTGAGGGATGGCTTCGCCGAGAGCGACGCGCAGATCGTCCGCAAGCTCGATTCCATGATAATGCACGCCCAGCAGGCGTTCATAAAGCCCCGTCAGGAGTATGGGGTCAGCCCGATGATGGGCAGCATGCTTCAGTAGCTGTTGATCTCCCTCAGCTCGCGCCTGGCGTCCCGCGCCATGTCGCGCTCCTTTATCGCATCCTTCTTGTCGCGCACGTTCTTTCCGCGTGCAAGCGCGATCTTCATCTTCACCAGGTTCCCCTTGAGGTATATCTCCAGCGGCACGATCGTGAAGCCCCTCTCGTTCACCTTCCTCGTGAACTTCCGTATCTCCTGCTTATGGGCAAGGAGGCGCCTCTTGCGGTCAGGGACATGGTTGAATATGTTGCCATGGCTGTATGGCTGGATGAGGAAGCCTATGAGGATAAGCTCTCCGTTCTTAGCTATCACATAGCTGTCCGAGAAGGAGCATCTTCCTTCCCTCACGGATTTCACCTCCGTCCCCTCAAGCTCCATCCCGACCTCGAGTTCCTCTAGTATCTCATAGTTGAAGTATGCCTTCTTGTTGCGCTGTATGCTCTTGATATCCATTATCTTATGCCGATCCTCAGCGTGACGTATGGGCTCGTTGCCGCCCTGCCGACGGCTCCGACCGTATCCACGGTGATGGCCCCCGGTCTGTTCAGGTAGCTACCGCCCTTCACGATGATATCATCATAGGGGAAGGCCTCGCCAAGCTCAACTGCCTTATCGTAGTCACAGACGCGCGAAAGCGGGATATAAGGGGTGGATGTCATCTCCCATAGCTGTCCCATCATGAATGACGGCGAGGTATCATCATTGTCCGCGGCCATCAGCGATGTCGTGTACCGCTTGCCGCTGCACGAGAGCGCGGCTGCCGTCCACTCCGCCTCCGTGGGTATCACGATGTTCTCCCCGGTCTTCTCCGAAAGCCATGAAGCGTAGGCCTCCGCCGCGTTGTAGCTGATGCTCCTGATAGGGATCGAGGAACGGACCGAGGTAGAGAGCCCTATGCCATCAAGGTATCCTTCGTCGACCATCCCGTCAGCGATCAGCGTTTCCTTGTTGGCCGCGCTCCAGTAGGGATTCTCCTCCACGAACAGCGCGTACTCATACTCAGAGACGGGACGGCCTGCTATGGCGAATGGCCCGACCGTCACGGAGACAGCCCTCTCGTTCGCCTCGGGGAACGTGGATGCATCTCCTTCTCCCATAGTCAGCGTCATGCCGTCATAGAGGAAGAACGATCCCTTCCTGCCCGTGGCCCTGATCGTCTCTTCGGCCTTCTCCGGAGCCGGAATCGCATCTCCTCTCACCAATGCCTCAAGCTCAGGGGATGAGTAGGTGACCGATGATGCGGATAGCTGCGAGAGCGCGGCCTCGAGATCCTCCCTCATGGCATCGCTAGTCACATGCAGCGCCCCATAGAGGATCTCCTCGCTGATATCATCGAAGCCGAGCGCGATGGCATTGTGCGCGAATGATGAGAAGAGGGGAGGGAAGTGGTAGCGCTCGTCGTAATCGGTGATCCTCGACCATGCGGCCACCGAGGATAGGAACCTCTCCCTTACCGCCCTCTCGATATCATCGCTGTTCTCCACGTCATATGAGATGGTCGTCACCTTATGTGAGAAGAGCGTGAGGAAGATCCTGTGGGGTATCTCCGCAGTGACGCTTCCTGCATCCACTCCGTCTATGGAGAAGCGGAAGGTCTGCTCCCCGTGAGGAAGATAGTAAACCGAGCCCTCTGTCGAGCCCACATACGTCCCGTCCTCGAGGTATATCGCGGTATCGGCGGTGTTGAGGTCGAAGCTCACGTACCCTCCCTTCTGGACGATGCCCGGCAGGACAAGGAGAAGGAAGAGGATCAGTACTGCAAGCAGGATCATGGATGCGAGAATGATGATACCCGGCCTTATGCCGAGGATAGGGCGCAACCGTACCGGCTCGACCTCAGGAAGCTCTGGCTTTTTCCTCATAGTGCTAAGGTAATCAGGCCACCCTGTCTTGTCAACTTGGACGGTGACTGCTAGATTCACTAGTATGGAACGCCTGCTTTCATTCCTAGAGGATAGGACAGCGAAGCGCCTCACGCGTAGGCGGCAGCTCAAGGAGTATGAGAAGACGAAGAAGCGCACCGTGCTTTCTGAGATCTGGAGCTGGGTCGATGCCCTCATATTCGCCATCTTCTGGGTCATCATCATAAACCAGTATCTCTTCCAGCTCTTCGTGATACCCTCCCCATCGATGGTCGCGACGCTCAATGTCGGTGACAGGGTCATCGTGAACAAGGACAGCTATGGCGTCGAGCTGTATCCCGCGGGGAAGAAGGTGCTTACCTCAGGACGCCGCGTGGAGCGTGACCAGATCATCACGTTCTACAATCCGGAATACGACTCGAAGGGCCCTGTCTTCGATATCCTCTCCCAGATCGTCTACATGGGAACGCTGACGCTGGTGAACATCGACCGCAATGAGGACGGGACGCCTGCGGAGAGGCTGTATGTCAAGCGCGCCGTCGGCATGGGCGGAGACACCATCCGCTTCGAGAGGGGCAACGTGCTTATAGAGCCATCGGGAACGGATGGATACCAGAGGGAAGAGGACTTCCGCGCCTCGAACGGACTGGCAGAAGGGCCCCATCGCTCCATTGAGGAGGAGTACTATCCATGGCTTGAGGCCGCCGGCGTGATGAGCGCGTATCAGGAGGCGGGAATCACCGCCGCAGCGCCACAGCATCTTCTCAGGGAGCTTCAGGGGAGCGGGTACTCATATATCTACGACCGCTACGCCTTCGAGAAGGCACGCACCCACGCCCTCTCCTCGTTTGATCCCTCGGACATGTCGCTCAGAAGCGATGCCGCGCGCTATGAGATGGGCATATACGTCCCGTCCGGCTATGTCCTTCCCCTCGGAGACAACAGGGACAACTCCCATGATGGACGCTACTTCGGCCCCGTGATGGAGTCGAAGGTGAATGGAAGGGTGATCGGGCGCTTCTGGCCGATAGGTTCGATCTCTTCCCTGATGGACAACCAGTGATGCTTCCTTCCGCATTAGACAGGTCAAGGCCGCTCTCGCTCTACCTTCATGTGCCGTTCTGTGCCTCGAAGTGCGATTACTGCGCCTTCTATTCCGTGCCGCGCTCATCCATCCCCGAAGATGCCATCGAGCGCTATATGCGTATCATCCTCTCCGAGATACATGCGCTCTCATCGGAGTGGGGAAGACCCTTCCATACCATCTTCATCGGCGGCGGCAATCCCGGCATCCTCGGCTATGACCGCCTGCGCTCCATGCTTGAGGCCGCGTGCGTGAATGGCCTTCCGGAGGAATGTACCATAGAGCTTAATCCGGAGAGCGTAACGGATGAGGTGGAGAGCCTCAGGCCGTATCTCACGCGTGTCTCCGTGGGGATACAGAGCCTTGACGAGGGGGCGCTGAAGGTGCTTGGCCGCAATACCAGCGTCGAGTGGAACCAGAAGGCGCTGGAGACGCTCTCACGTACCTCCCTTGATTTCAATGCCGATATAATGACGGCGATCCCCGGTATCGGCGTCGATGTTACCCTCAGCGACATAAGGCGCATCGCATCCTACGGTCCTGACCATATCTCGCTCTACTGCCTGACATTCGAGGAGGGGACTCCCCTTGTAGCGAGGGCCATGCCTATCGGAGAGGAGGCCGAGGCCGAGGCCCTGACTGCGTCCTGGGAGCTTCTCCGTGATCTCGGATACAGGCACTATGAGGTGTCGAACTTCGCAAGGAACGGCAAGGAGTGCCTTCATAACAGGCTCTACTGGGAGCTTGGGCAGTATATCGGATTCGGACCGGGAGCCGAAAGCTCGGTGGGATACCGTACCGTGGTGTCTATGAGGGAGAATGAGGATATCATGAGCTACCTCTCGAAGCTGGAGCTTACCTGCTACGAGCTGAGCGCGGAGGAGAGCGAGGAGGAGTACCTCCTTACAGCGCTCCGTACCGATACAGGCATCCTGAAAGGCGAGTACAGGTCGCGCTTTGGAAAGGACTTCGATACGGTATATGGAGATAGGATGAAGAGGCTCAGAGAGGGAGACTACAGGAACGATGAAGAGCGCTTCTCAGTAACTGAGCGAGGCTTCCTATCCTTGGACAGAATCATACTCGAGATGGTGATGGCGCTATGAGGATAGATCCCGTACACATCACGCTGCGTTCCGGTATCGAGGCCATCCTCCGCTCTCCGGATACCTCCGATGCTCCTTCGGAGTTTTCCTTCTTCACTTCCGTACTCGCCGAGACGGACTTCCTCGCGCTGAGCGCAGGGGAGAAGAGCCTCTCGGTAGAGGATGAGGAGGCATTCATCTCCTCATTCGCTGCATCGCCTTCATCGTTCATGATCTCCTACCTCATCTCCGGTGAGATCGCTGGGAACGTATCGGTCACAGGTATGAGCAATAGGAAGGCCGGGCACAGGGCAGAGCTAGGCATTGCTGTCCGTTCCTCATGCCAGTCCGTCGGCGTCGGGACGGCTCTTCTGGAGGCGGCTCTTGATACCGCTTCCTCCATTGGCTTCCGTCAGGTCGAGCTTGGTGTCTGCTCAGGGAACGATAGGGCGATCAGGCTCTACCGCCGCCATGGGTTCTCGGAGGCCGGACGCATCCCCGAAGCGTTCGCGCTTCCCGATGGATCCTTCCAGGACGAGATCATCATGATCCGTCGTCTCTGCTGAGGTTCCTGGCCCTCACCATCCTCTGTCCCTTCTTCGATAGCGTCAGTATCGTCTTCTCAAGCTGGCGTTCCCTCTTCTCCTTATCGCGGAAGAACTCTCCCTGCTCGACTTCCTCTCCGTCATATATGCCCTGAAGCGCGACTCCGAGGAGCCTTACGCCTTCCCCCTTGTAGCGTGACCGGAGGAGTCTCTTCGCAAGCTCGAAGACGTCCGATGAGGAGTATATGCCGCTTCCCGGCGTCTCCTGCACCGTGATGGTGGAGAAGTCCCCGTATCTGAGCTTCACCGATACCGTGCGCGGTACCTTCTTCTCATCGAGCGAGCGGAACATGACCTCCTCAGACATCTCCAGGAGGTAGGAGTCGAGGGTGTCGAGGGAGAATATGTCTGGATAGAACGTGCGCTCCGTGGATATCGAGCGGGTCTTCGCATCCTTGGCGTATATCCCGGGATCGATGCCCCTTGCTACCTTATAAAGATATTCCCCGCTCTTCTCGCCGAATATAGCCTTGAGATGCTCCACGGGGTAGCTCCTGAGCACGCTTACCGTGGTTATCCCACGCTTCTCCAGAGAGGAGAGCATCGAGTCTCCTATACCCCAGAGCTTCCTGAGCCCGACCCTGTCCACGAAGGCCTCCTCCTGTCCCGGCGGTACGATCGTCAGCCCGTCTGGCTTGTTGAAGTCTGAGGCGAGCTTGGCGATGAAGCGTGAGGAGGCGACGCCTATCGATACGGTCAGCCCCGTCTTGTCCAGGATCTCCTCCTTCAGCTTCCTTGCGGCCTTGCCCGGCAGGGGATAGATCCTCTCCATTCCAGTGAGGTCGAGGAACGCCTCATCCACTGAGACCTGCAGGAAGCCAGGAGCGAATGAGCCGATGATGGCCATGACCTCGCGGCTCTTCTCCGAGTATCTCCTCATCCGTCCGGGAACGCAGATGGCATCGGGGCATAGCCTGAGCGCCGTGGTCATCGGCATGGCGCTGCGTACCCCGTACTTCCTCGCCTCATATGAGCAGGTGGAGGCCACGTGGCGCGGACCGGGGGTGCCTATTATCAGGGGCTTGCCTCGGTACTCAGGATGATCCAGCAGCTCCACGGAGGCGAAGAACGCGTCGAGATCGATATGGAAGAATACCTGGCCCATGCGATGAGTGTATCACAGAGCGTGGCAAACGTAACGATTCCTGATATACTCTCTCACATGGGACGGCGACTGCTCACGGGCCTCATGCTACTGCTTATGGCCGCATCATCTGCATATGCATCTCTCTATTCTGAGTCCTCTCTCTATGACCCGATGTCCTCCGTCTCCTACTATGGCACGTTCTCCGATGTCTTCTCCAACCCTGCATCGCTTCCCCTCATAGAGACGGATACTGGCGCGCTCGCG
Source organism: uncultured Spirochaetales bacterium (assembly GCA_949299185.1). GTDB lineage: Bacteria > Spirochaetota > Spirochaetia > Sphaerochaetales > Sphaerochaetaceae > Ornithospirochaeta. The sequence continues at coordinate 6,519 of CASFZR010000009.1, read as the reverse complement.
CTCTCATTCACGTTCAGCGATGACTGGAACTTCCGAGAGATGGCGGGGGAGGAGATGCCTCTGCTGCAGGATCAGGACTGGGAGACCTCGGCATCGTTCATCGCGCGCAATGTCGCGCTGACAGCGTCGTTCGGGACGGAGTATGAGCGCCAGGAGAGGGATCCTGTATATAACATCTACTCATCGCTGCGCATCCAGCTTGATGTCGCGTATGCCTTTCCCCATATCTCCTTCGGAGCGAGGGTTGCCGGAGGAAACAGGATGGTACGGAGCGAGAAGACCATCGGGAATATCCCGGGAATGTTCTCCAATGCCTGGTTCTCGCCGTTCAAGCGCGATGCCGGAAGCGAGTTCTTCGATCTCGGCGTCGGCGCGCTCTTCACATATGACATCTTCAGTGCCGGCGTCTATATCGCCGAGCTGATGACGCTCTCCGAGGAGGGGGAGATATACATGGGATGGGACGCGATAGGGCGCTCGACCACGCTCTCGGTTGCCATCACCGCGTCACGCTTCCTCAAGAGCGATGACCTCAGATTCCTCCGTCCGCGCGCGTCCTTCTCCATCACAGGATTATCCGGCTCCTCCGTCATAGAGGGGGAGGTGGAGCTGAAGCTTCAGTTCCTCCCCGATGCCGACCTCAGCTTCGCGCTCTCCTATCTTGAGAGGGACCATTCGTTCTTCCGCTTCCGTCCGGAAAACGGCTTCATCAGCTTCTTCGTGCGTGGCGGCTACGCCGGATTCTCCGGCAGGCTGGGCCTGATGTTCAAGGCGAGCGACGCCGCGGTCATCACCCCTGTGATCGGATTCTCCTATATCAGCTGAGCGGGATGGAGAGGGTGAACACCGATCCCTCTGAGAGCTTGCTCTCCACCTTGATGGTACCATCATGGATGATCGCGATATGCCGGACTATCGAGAGTCCGAGGCCTGTCCCTCCGGACTCACGGCTCCTTGCCTTGTCGACACGATAGAAGCGCTCGAATATCCTCGATAGGTCCTCCTCGGCGATCCCGGATCCATGGTCTGAGACGATGAACTCCATCTGGTCGCCCTTCGTCCGTGACCTTACCGATACCCTTGTCTTCTCAGGAGAGTAGGAGATCGCGTTGACGACGAGGTTGATGATCGCCTGCACGATCAGGGACTCGTTGCACAGCACGTTCTTCCCTTGGCTTTCGTATACGACCTCTATATCCTTCGTCTCTGCCTTGTACTGCGTGTATGAGCGTACCTCGCTGAGTATCCTGGTATCTGTGGTGACAACCATCGATGGTGCGATCTCGGAGCGGTCTAGGGAGGTCAGGAGCAGCAGGTCAGATATTATCCGCTGCATATGCGCGCTGTTCTTCTGGATGATCCTGGCGAATCCCTTTATCTCATCCCGTGAGAGCCCATCATCGAGGAGCGTCTCGGAGAATCCTGATATCGCGGTGAGCGGCGTCTTCAGCTCATGGGACACGTTGGAGACGAAGTCCTGGCGTACGATCGCCAGCCGCTCTATGCGGGTGACATCGGTTATGGTTATCACGGCATACTTATCATCAAGGGACGTTATGCATGTCTTATAGTGCTTCTCACGCCCCTTGCCGTGGATTATCGCCTCATCGCCTGTGAAGCCGTGGTAGCTCGTGAGCTTGAGCTTGCGCCTCCTCTTCTCCTTGAAGACGGAGTCAAGCGCCTCTGAGAATGACGCGCTCTCGAATATCGCGCTGATATCCTTCCCCTCAAGCGGCGCGGCCCATGAGAGCATCTCCTCCGCGCTCCTATTTGCCAGCACGATGCGATGCTTGCGCGAGACGAGCAGCACCCCTTCTGCCAGGGCCTCGATCATGGCCCTGTACCGATCCTTCCCGACGTCACTCTTCTGCATATCTGTATCCGATCCCCCAGACTGTCGTGATGGCCTTTCCCGCCGCTCCGAGCTTCTTGCGTATAGACGCGATCTGCACGTCTATGGAGCGCTCGGTGACGGGGTAGTCATCTCCTTTGACCTTCTCGATAAGCTCTGTGCGCCTCATGACCCTTCCTGAGGCCCTGATCAGGGCGAGAAGCAGGTCGAACTCGGTGGCTGTGAGCGTCACGGGCTCTCCGCAGACCTCGCAGAGCCTTGTGCCTGTATCGAGCATGATGCCGTTCTCCGTCGTCACGCATTCATCCTCATTGCCCCTCTCCGTCCTTCGTAGCACGGAACGCACCCTGGCCACGAGGATCCGCGGACTGAATGGCTTTGTCACATAGTCATCGGCACCCAGCTCAAGCGCTGTGAGTATGTCATTTTCCTCGGTGAGGGCGGAGGTGACTATCACGGGAAGGGCTGGGTAGCGCTTACGCACGTCCTTCAGCACCTCGATGCCGGAAAGCCGCGGCAGCATGATATCCAGGAGCATCAGCGAGATAGAGCCATCCACCGCCTTCAGCGCCTCCTCTCCATCCGCCGCCTCCACCGTCTCGAAGCCCGCTGTCCTTAGATGGAAGCGGATGAGCGTCATTATATCCAGATCATCCTCGACAATAAGAATCTTCACGCTGAAATGTTAGACCAGAGACGTTGGATTGTCACCATCGTCGCGCTATCATCAGAGCATGATCATATCAAAGGGTATCAGCTTCACCGAGGATCCGCCGCTCTTCGAAGCCCTGCAGAACAGGGGAAAGGAGCTGCTTCTCTCTGTGTCGCGGCGTCTCATGCGTTCCTACCGCTTTCCGTTCGCGCTCCTCATAACCTGCGACAGGGCGGAGGTGATCGCCCAGGCCGATGGGCCTATCGAGGTGCTGGAAAGGGCGCTTGGACTCAATCCCGCGAAGGTCAGGGAATATAGGTACTCATATGAAGGAGAGGAGGCGCTTCTCCGCCTCTTCATGCTCTCCGCCGGCGTGCTTTCCCCGCTCTTCGGGGAGGATACGATACAGGGGCAGCTGAATGATTCGCTTGAGGCGGGGCTGAGCATCGGCACGCTCTCTCCTTCCTTGGCGAAGCTGCTTAACATGGCTGTCTCCTTCTCGAAGAGGATCCATACGGAGATGAAGGTGCGCGTCTTCGACCAGACGATCGCGGATGCCGTCGCTGCGAGGCTTGAGGGTAAGGGCGATGTGCTTGTGATAGGCTCAGGGGAGGGGGCGAGGATCGTCGCCGAACGCCTTATCCCTGAGCATAAGGTTAGGATGACGCTCCGTGATACCGGAAAGACCTTCCTTATCCCACCTGGGGCCGAGGCTGTGGCCTATGATGAGAGGCGGAGCTATATTCCCTTATCAGATGGCATCGTGTCCGTGACTTCGGGATTGTACCATACGCTCTCTGCCGATGATGGCCCCATCCTTGAGGGACGTATGCTCTTTGACCTCTCCTCTCCTCCTGATACACCTCCAGCCCTCCACGCGATCACCGTGGAATCCCTCGCTGTGGAGCTTCCCCTCCGCGATGGCGTTATGGAGAGGGTCAGGAGGGAGGCCATGAACGAGGTAGGGGAATACAAGGCATGGCTCCTGCGTAGCGCCGCATCCGATGGTATAGCGCTGAAGGCTGAGAGCATAGCCTATGAGACGCTGAGGAGGATGTCCTCCGTGATAACGCGTGCGGGAATGGCAGATGAAGAGGCCTTCCGCCGCTCTCTCTTCGATTCGGTACGGAAGGCCGTGATCTCAACGGAGATGGATGCTAGAAGATATTGAAGGTGTTTGCGTACGTGACGCTCTCTCCCTTCTTCAGTTCCCTTGTCTCCTCCATCTCCTCGATGTCGAGGGTCCTGTCTGCGAAGCCGAATGAGAGCATCGGCTCGACGCAGAGGTACTGGCCGTGCTTGGGAGCGCAGGTCCATACCGTCAGGAGCGGCATATCGCCCATGTGGGCCGTGATGCCATGCTCGCCCTCTGTCGATGTAAGCGTCACCTCGCGGCTCCTGACGCAGGGAAGGACGATCGCGCCCTTATCGGTCTCAGAGCGCTTCATCTCCAGCGTATCACCGACGATAAAGTCCTTCTCGACCACATGGGAGTCCGCCGTCGCGTACTTCCTGTCAAGCCTCTCCTCCTGCTCGAATGATACGGAGTAGGTCTCAAGGTCAGTTCCCTTGCCATTTATGTCGAGAGAGAACGCGGGGTGCCAGCCGAAGGTATACCAGAGATCATCCTTGGCGCTGATCTCCGCCTTGGCCTCATAGCCATCTGCCATCACCGTGTAGGTGACGGTGAGCGTGAATCCATATGGATAGTACTTCGTCCTCGATTCCTCGCTGTCCTCGAGGCGGAAGGTGACGCTGTCTTCTGTCTGTGAGACGAGCGTGAACTCCGTGTCCCTGGCAAAGCCATTGTTAGGCATGTCGTACTCCTTCCCGCCGCATCTGATCTTATTGCCCTTCGTCGGTCCGATCATCGGGAACAGGAGAGGAGCGCGCCTGAACCAGTACTCCTTATCTCCCTGCCAGATGTACTCTATGCCGTCCCTCACCAGGCTCTGGGGCTCCGCGCCGAGCGAGGAGACCTTCATTATCGTCCCGTCTTTCTGAATAGTCGTGATCATTATGTCCTCCGAATGAGATTATATGCCAAAAACAGCGGCAGATGGTATATAATCGGATCCATGGATACGGATTATCGGATGGTAAGGACAAAGGATGCGGCGCTTCTTCTCAATCTCCTCCTGGAGGCCGCTGGGGATATCGACAACCTGCCTCAGTCTCCTGTGGAGATATCGGATATAGAGGTACCGGATGCGGAGGCCGTGATACAGGCTTCCTCCCGCACCTCGGTGCTGGCAGGCGCGTTCAGCGAAGGACGCATGCTGGGCATGTGCAGCATCGTTCCGATGATGGAGGTCAGGCGTAAGCATTGCGGAGAGATGTACCTTGTCGTCCGTAAGGAGTTCTGGAACCGCGGTATCTCAACGCACCTCGTGAACTACGCCATCGATATGGCCGCGGAGAAGGGACTGCGGAAGATATCCGTAAGCGTCGCCGATTCCAGCGAAGGGGCAAAGGCCTTCCTGGAGGAGGTCGGCTTCCATAGCGAGGGACGCAATGAGCGCATGCTCTCAGTCGACGGTAAGTTCATCGACGGAGAGCGCTTCGCCATGCTTATCGACTAGCCTTATCAGAGAGCGCGTTAACGGCAAGGCAGGCCATTCCTGCCCCGAGCATCGTCACGGCATCATCGCCATCGATCTCCCCAAGTATGGAGAGTACGGCCACCGCGATGCCCATCGCGAGCGCCACTGCCTTGAGCGCCAGCTGTATGATCTCTCCTCTGTCCTTCTCCCCTGATGCCTTTCCTTCCATATCACTGCTTCTCATAAGCTCATCTACCGTCACGCCAAGCGTCTGTGCAAGGCGCGGGAACGATGCGATATCAGGATAGGAGAGATCACGCTCCCATTTCGATACCGCCTTATCCGTCACTCCCATGACCGCCGCGAGATCCGCCTGCGTCATGTTCCTTTCCTTCCTCAGCTTCGCGATCAGCGAGCCTAAAGTCATGTCATCCATGACCCGAAGATACCAAGGAAGGCCTGCTATACTCAATCGACCATTGGTTTAGAAGGGTAGACCGGTGGTTTAGCGCCCTTGTGTCATAATGTTATCGTCATCTATGATAGATACATCACCGGCAAGGATAAGGAGAGGGCCATGTTCACGTATTTCCTTTATGGCGCAGCGCTTGCCGGCCTCATCGCATCATTCTGCAGCGATCGGCAGAAGACGGTTAAGGCCTTGAGGAAGGCGTGGCGCTCATTCGAGAACATCCTGCCTTCGGTACTGGCGGTGCTGCTGCTTATCGGCCTGATCCTGTCTCTCCTCGATACCCAGACCGTTTCCCGGCTCCTGGGCGCGGAATCGGGGCTACGTGGTATCGTGATTGCCGCTATCGTCGGCTGCATCACGCTCATACCGGGTTTCGTGGCTATGCCGCTTGCCGCATCGCTTGTGGCCGCAGGGGCGGGGTACACGCAGGTTGCCGTATTCATCTCAACGCTGATGATGGTGGGAGTCGCGACGCTGCCCATGGAGGCCCGGTACTTCGGCCGGAGGACAGCCATCAAGCGTAACCTCCTGTTCCTTGCCGCGGCGCTCGTCACATCGCTTCTCGTAGGAGGTGTGATGGCATGGTGAGTCTCAAGAAGCTTGTCCGGCGATACATGTTCTTCCTTCTTCTGCTGCTTATCAGCATCGTCCTCCTCATCGGTTCCCCGGAGCTTGGAAGGAAGGCTGTCTCGCTTTCCCTGGATAACCTGAAGGAGATGCTGTCCATAATCCCTCCTATCTTCATCCTCCTGGGGCTGATGGATGTCTGGGTCCCGAAGGAGACGATGATGCGGTACATGGGTAGAGAGGCAGGCATCAAGGGCTCCTTGTTCGCGTTTATCCTAGGCGCTTTCTCCGCTGGCCCTTTGTATGCGGCATTTCCCGTTGCCGCAGTCTTTCTCAGGAAGGGCGTTTCCCTGTTCAACGTCTTTATCTTCCTCGGGTCTTGGTCCACTGCCAAGATCCCGATGATGCTATTCGAGGTCACCCAGCTAGGAGG
>CASFZR010000008.1 GCA_949299185.1 uncultured Spirochaetales bacterium | reverse complement strand
CAGTGCAAGGACTTATTCGAATTCGTGAGAGACGGGGCTCGAACCCGCGATCTCCGGCGTGACAGGCCAGCGCGATAACCAGCTTCGCTACTCCCACAAACATTGAAGATTATGCAGGAATCACGCTGATGTGTCAACAGATTTTCAAATAATTCTTAGCATTTTCCTATCTCCTTATATCCAAAGGAATAGAAAACGCCGAATCAGCCATCCAGCTCACTGGCCAGCTTTATTCCCCACACCCTCCTGAAGGTATCCATGAGCCTCATGACACGAAGCGTCTCGCTCCATGGCATCGCATCTGGCTCGGTACGGCCATGCTCGATCGCATCCTTGGCAGCCCTCAGCTCATACTCATAGCCATTGATCTCATGCTTTATATCGATAGTCTCCCTCAGCACAGGCGTCCTGTCTGCCGAATAGATGGAGATACGTTCCGGATTATTCACGTTATAGACCTCTATCGAACCTTCCGTACCATATATCCATCCGCTCTTAGAGGTAACGGCCTCGGCATCGGCATAGACGGATGCGGTAACGCCGTTATTGAACGTAAGAGAGATCGTATCCGCAAGATCAACCCCCTCCTCGCTCTTCCTGCAAAGCCCTGCCATACCTGAGAGCATGGCATCACCTGCCGCCATCAGCACGTAGTTCAGAGGATAGATGCCTATATCCAGCAAGGCGCCACCTGCAAGACGAGGATCAACGATCCTAGGCTTATGGCTTATCTTGTAGCCAAGGCTCGCGCACATGCTCGTCACACGGCCGATCTTGCCTTCCTTGATGATCGAGTCGATCATATAGCGTGAAGGCATATAGCGGGTCCAGATGGCCTCTCCCACATAAAGCCCCTGCTCCTTGGCAAGCGACAGGACTTCCCTAGCCTCCTTCTCATTTACCGTAAACGCCTTTTCGCAGAGGATGTGCTTACCATGGGAAAGCGCATCCATCATCACCTGATGGTGATGGCTATGCGGTACCGCCACATATACAAGATCGACATCCGCATCCTCATATAACGCCTCATAGCTCCCGTAGGCCTTAGCACCATAATGCGAAGCAAACTCATCGGCCTTCTCCTGAGTACGGCTGGCAACAGCCTCGATACGGATCTCCTCAGGCATAGCCGCCATCGTATCAGCAAGCGTCTTAGCTATATTCCCACAACCAACGATTCCGACCCTAAGCATAACAAAGCCTCCTTTGGATATCATAGCGTCAACAGCGACAAAAAAACAGGGTGGAAAACCACCCTGTCATTGCCTCTATCGAGGATATCAGTATCCGAATAGAGGGATCTTAGCGATGTACGGAACATATGTAACCACAAGAAGTCCCAGTATCATGCAGAAGAAGAGCGGAAGCATCGTCTTCGCTGTCTTCTCCAGCGTCGTCTTACCAACCGCGCAGCCAACGAAGAGAGCAGAGCCTACAGGAGGCGTGCAGAGTCCGATGGCGAGGTTGAAGATAAGGACGATACCGAAATGCACCGTACTCATTCCGAAAGTCTGCACTACAGGCAGCAGGATCGGCGTCATGATCATGATAAGCGGAGCCATATCCATGAAGCATCCGAGGACCAGGAGCAGCACGTTGATGATCAGCAGCAGGACATACGGGTTATCCGTGAATCCGATAAGACCATTCGTAATGGCTGCAGGGATCCTGAGACGTGTCATCATGTAGGCGAAGGCCTTAGCCGTTCCGATAAGCGTGAGAACGACAGCAAGGGTCTTAAGGGAGTTCTTAAGGACATTGCCGAAGTTGCGGAGCTTGTCAGAGCGGAAGATGAAGTACGTCAGGATGAAGGTGTAGAAGCACGCCACGGCAGAGCTTTCGGTAGCAGTGAAGATACCGACACCTGTTCCGACAAGGATGATGATGAGCGTGAACATCGGCAGGATCGCCTTTCCAACGATTCCCATGCATGGACCGAACTTGATCTTCCCGTTCTCCTTGCCGATCCACCGGATCTTCTCGTCCTTAAACATCTTCTCGCCCTTCGGGAAGTTGTACTTGATGCCGAGGAAGTAGCAGCAGATCATGAAGAGGATTCCAAGGCCGATTCCAGGCGCGAATCCTGCATAGAAGAGCTGTCCGATAGACACGCCGCCGCCAGCCGCAAGAGCATAGATAACCATGTTATGCGATGGCGGGATAAGAACGCCCTGGCAGGCAGTCGTTACGGTAAGGCCTACCGTGAACTCCCTGTTGTAGCCCTGCTTGACCATCATCGGGATAACGACAGAGCCAAGGGAGGATACGTCAGCTACGGCAGAACCTGAGATACCGCCGAAGAACATTGAGTCAAGGCAGTTCACGTACGCGAGTCCGCCGCGGAAGCGTCCTACCGCGAGGTTGGCAAGGTCAACGATCTTATCAGAGATCTGGCCAGCCGCCATTATCTCACCCATTACGATGAAGAACGGGATAGCAAGCATCGTGAAGTTGTTTACTCCATCGAGCATCATCCTGATCATCGTCGTCGGGTTCGTGCCAGGGACGAAGAGAATAGAAGCGAACGACGCGAGAAGCATCGCGAACGTCACTGGGATCTTGAAAGCCATCAGAAGGAAGAATCCTCCAATGAGGACAATAGCTGCGATTACGTTCATTAGTTATTTCCTCCTTTCTGGGCCGCAAGCTCAGCCTGCTGCTGCTTTATGAGTTCGGCGTAATCTACTTCCTTCTCACTGTACAGGAGATCATCCGGATCAAGGATGTGAAGCAGGAAGAGAGCCGAATCGAAGGTCATCACGAAACCGGCAATAGGAGCCGGGATATACTGAAGCCAGGTCGGCCAGCCGGTCATCGGAAGGATGCCAGGGCGGAGCTTGGCAAGGAATACGATTCCATAGATAAGGATGAGCAGACCGCATACGAACGTCGCGAAGTCCGCAAGGAAGTTCATGAACTTCCTCATCTTTCCCCCCTTCGGGAACCTGTTGTAGAGAATATCGACAGAGATATGCATATGATCCCTGACACCGATTGAACATGCAAGGAACGTGAAGAGCATCACGAGGAGCCTAGGTATCTCCTCTGCCCATGTGATACCCGAATTGAAGCAGAAACGAAGTACCACGTTCATGAAAACCGTGCATAGCATGATAACGAGAGCTATCTGCGCAAGCGTAAGGATTACCCTATGGCACCAATGGTTCACAAGTATGATGTAAGCCTTGAACGGAACGCCATTAGGATAAGCCTTCTTGTCAATAACGAGCTTGTTCTTCACAGCCCATTCCTTGAAACTGAATCCAGAAGCCATCCAATCCTCCGTAAACTAACAAGGGGAGCCCAGGCTCCCCTTGGGAATAACCAAATCAGATCTTAAAGACCCGTGTTGATGATCTCCTGAATGAGATCCTCATAACCAGCGCCATACTTCTCGTAGATCGGGGTCATCTTAGCCTGGAACGCCGCGATCTGCTCAGCCGTCAGCTCAGTGACCTGCACGCCCTCAGAGACAACCTTCTCCTCAGAAGACTGCTCGCGGAGAGCCCACTGCTCGATCTCGTATGCCTGAGTCTCCTTCGCGCACTCCTTGATGATCTCGACATCAGCCGGATCAAGTGTCTCAAGGACAGCCTCGGAAGCAAGGAGGATCTCAGGAACCCTGGTGTGGCCATCAAGCACGAAGTAAGGTGCTACCTGGTAGTCGCCCATGGACTCGTAGGTAGGCCAGTTGTTCTCCGCACCATCGATAACGCCCTGCTGGATAGCGGAATAGACGTCGTTAGGACCGATACCGGTAACACCGTTACCGCCAAGGAGCTGGACCATCTCAACCATCATCGCGTTGTTCTGGAGCCTGATCTTAAGGCCCTTCATGTCATCAACGGACTTGACAGGCTTCGTGGTGTAGAAGTTCCTGGAACCGGCATCGTAGTAGCAGAGGCCGACAAGGCCAGAGCCAGAAGCCTGGATCTCTTCAAGCATGTCCTGTCCGATAGGTCCGTTCAGGACTTCCCACATGTGTTCGCCATCCCTATAGAGATAAGGGAGCTGGATCACGTTGAGAGCAGGAACATAGGAAGCGACAGGAGAAGCGGAAACACGCGCGAATGCGATATCACCGATCTGAAGAGCCTCGATAGAACCGGTCTCCTCACCATAGAGAGTACCGCCGGGGAATACCTCGACCTTGATCCTTCCCTCAGTCCTCTCCTCGACAAGGCGAGCGAACTCCTGGTCAGCGAGGGTCGTAGGATATCCCTCTGCATGAACCTCAGAGAGGGTAAGCGTCGTCGTCTCAGAACCACCCTGAGCAAAGACAGGAACCATCATTGCTGCAAGAACAAGAAGCAGAACGATTGCTTTTTTCATTTAATTCCTCCATGTGTCTATTCGGCTACGAAAGCCGCATCATTCACTTTATCAGTGAGGAGTCACCTTTGGCAAATGTTTTTTGCCACACTTAGCGTTATTTATACCCCAAAATCATCCATCTGTGAAGTTTCAGACGGGGCATTATCGTAACTTTTCCTAGATTACTACGTTTATATCCTCTTCTGACGGTATCTCATAGTATCCGATCAGTTCATCGCCAAGCGCCGCGATCGCATTGTCCAGGCTGTATGATGAGATGCGCCTATCGGTCACTGGCGAGAAGTAATACGTCAGGCTCTCCGCACACATCACCGTCGTACAGAGCGTCTGCTCATAGGCATCAGCGTCCGCGCTCTGCCTCAGGAGGCCTTCTGGGACATAGACCACGGAGAAGTTATGGAACATCCTCCTGACGCCGTCGATCTCATCCGTCCCCTTCGGAGCAAAGGTCTTCATGAACGCCATCCTCACGAAGCGCGCAGGGGAGGCATAACCTCCAGGAAGCCCGAAGCTGCCACCGGTTCCATGGCCGAACGCCGAGAAGGTCTTTCCTGAGATATCCCTCGGCTCAGGATGCACGTTGGTTATCGGGGTATAGTTCCTGAGGTTCGTCTCCTGCCAGTCATATCCGGGAGCATTGGCCATGACGCCGATGGTATTCCTATGCACCGTTATGCCATCCTCGTCAGGCTCCACGACGATAGTCTCTCCGGTACGGTCCGAGAAGATATAATGTACAGACATCTTCTCGCCGAAGATCAGCTCTCCGGTAAGGTTTATATGCTCCACGGCCGCGGCCACCTCCTCTACGGATGAGCAGGTACCCAGCATGTACGGGATGAAGAACGCAGGATGCACATCAAGGTTCCCCTCTCCCTTCTGGGTATCGAAATAGCCGTAATCAGGGAAGTTCAGAAGACAGCCCATCAGGCCATCCTCGTTTATGCCATCGGTCATTATGGGAGATGTAGAGCCAAGAAGGGCGTTTCCGACCAGGTCCTTCTCAAGCGTTATCGTCTCGCCCTTCCCGCTCGGCGAGAGCTGCAGGCCATACCCCGCCTTTATCACGGTGATGCGGTTGCCCTCAAGCGTCCCGAACATATCATAGGTACGCCCGAGGAAATGAAGCCCGTTCTCAGTGGTCCAGGCACAGCTGGTACAGGCAAATGATGCATTGATTGCGATTGCCGCGATAAGCAGCAGGGCTAAGATTCTCTTTATCATCAAGTCCTCCTTGATACTTCCTCATTATATAGCATCTTCACACTTGCGGGTTGATGGAAATACAATCAAGACATGGAAAGAGAGACATCAGCGCTTATTGATTTCATAGACAGGAGCCCATCGCCCTACCACGCGGTAGCTAATGCCAAGGCCATGCTCAGGGGAGCAGGATTCGAGGAGCTTGATGAGAGGAGGAGATTCTCCATCAAGGAGGGCGGCTCATACTTCGTGGAGAGGAACGGCAGCGCGCTTATCGCATTCAGGATACCGGAGGGCGCCTCGGCGTTCTCCATCGTCGCGGCTCATACTGACAGCCCCGTGCTTCACATCAAGCCGGATCCGGAGAACGTCTCCTCCGGACTATATACGACGCTCAATGCCGAGATATACGGAGGGATGCTCGCCCAGCCATGGTTCGACAGGCCTCTGTCAGTCGCCGGCAGGGTCTTCGTCCGGAAAGGAAATGAGATCAGCTGCCATCTTGTAGACATAGGCCGTGACCTGCTGATGATACCGAGCCTTGCGATACACATGGACCGAAAGGCCAATGAGGAAGGTCTGAGAAGCGTGCAGAAGGAACTCCAGCCGCTCTTCGCCGAAGGCTCCGCGAAGGGAGGATTGAGGAAGCTCATAGCAGATACCCTGTCCATTGATGAAGACGCGATCATAGACAGCGACCTTATCGTCTACGACAGGATGAAGGGCACTGTCTGGGGCAAGGATGGGGAATTCTTCTCCGCACCGCGTATCGATGATCTCGGATGCGCCTTTTCAGCCATCGGAGCGCTATGCGAGACAGGAAGCGGCAAGACCATGCAGATAGCCGCGCTCTTCGATAACGAGGAAATCGGAAGCTCTACCAGGCAAGGCGCACTGTCGGACTTCCTCGCAGCCACCCTCAGGAGGATAACCCTGTCCCTAGGGATGGATGAGGAAGAGCATATGATCGCCACGGCCTCATCATTCATGCTCAGCGCGGACAACGGCCATGCCGTACACCCGAACTATGCCGAGAAAGCGGACGTGACCTCGAGACCCAAGCTGAATGGAGGCGTTCTGCTCAAGTATTCTGGCAACGGCAAATACACGACAGATGGCAGAAGCGGAAGCCTCGTGCGCTCCCTGATGGATAAGAACGGAATACCTTATCAGATATTCGCGAACAATTCAGACATACCCGGAGGCTCGACGCTCGGCAATCTCTCCATGCAGGAGATAAGCATCGAGACGGCAGATGTCGGCATGGCACAGCTTGCGATGCACTCCCCGTATGAAAGCGCAGGAGCCCACGATCCGAAGGCCCTCAAGTCGCTGTTCAAGGTATTCTTCGAACGCTGATGATCCCGATACTGCGCAGGTCCATGGCAACGCCATCGGGCCTGCATAATTTCATTTACAAATCAGACGACTAGCTTATAATCATACATAACTAACCATTTAGTTAGAAAAAGGAGGCACAATGGCTTTGAAGTCTGAGCTGACAAAGAGCCAGATACTCCGGGAAGCTGAAAGGGAATTCTCCGAAAAGGGCTTCTTCGGGGCGCGAGTCGATGAGATCGCACGGCACGCCTCTGTGAACAAGGCCCTGATCTATGCATATTTCGGCAGCAAGAAGGAGCTTTATAAGACGGTGCTATTCAACGTCTATGATAGGCTCCGACTGGTCGAGCAGGAAATCATAGCCGATGACTCCTCTGATTACAGGGAGAAGCTGAGAAAGTTCGTAGAGCGATACTACCGCTTCCTGCAGCAGAACCCCACTTACGTGCGCATGGTCATGTGGGAGAACCTGAATCATGCCGAATACTTCATCGAAGGAGAGGTATATACCACAAAGGATCCCATACTCTGCGCGCTGGAAAGGATATATGAAGACGCCAGCAAGGATCATAAGGTCCTGGATAGCATAGATCCGAAGCAGCTGATGATCACGCTGATAGGAGTAAGCTTCAACTACTTCTCAAACAGTGACACGCTAAGCCAGATAGTCAGGGAAGATCTCATGGATGAGGATGCCGTCAATAGAAGGATAAGGTCAGTAACGGACATGCTGCTGGCATATATAGATGCAAGGGGTTAAGCATGAAGACAGATGAGTTCCTGACACAGGAAGAGAGACTGACGGTGATGGATCTAGCCGAAAGCCTAAGAGAATGCCCGGAGCTTGGATTCAAGGAAGCCAGAAGCTCTGATATCGTACGTAAGGCATGGCAGTCAATCGGTCTGGAGGTCAAAGGTCCATATGCTATCACAGGGCTTCGTGCGGAGATAAAAGGAGGGCATCCCGGACCTAGCATCGCCCTCCTCTGCGAGCTTGATGCGGTAGCGAATAGCAAGGGAATAATGCATGCCTGTGGCCATTTCATACAAAGCGCCCAGGTCTTTGCGGCAGCGATCGACCTGATGGGCAAACGCGAAAGCCTATCAGGGAACGTCGTTCTGATAGCCTGCCCCGCAGAGGAATTCCTTGAGATCGAGGAACGGAGGATGCTACAGCAGGAAGGAAGGATCGGATACCTTGCGGGAAAGCAGGAACTCATCCGCCTGGGCGTATTCGATGATATCGACATGGCAATGATGCTGCATGCGCACCCGGATACCCCTGAATATAAGCTCTTCCTAGGAGGAACGAACCTAGGCTTCACCGCAAAGGATATAGGCTTCACGGGCAAGGCCGCCCATGGTTCCGAACCATGGAATGGAAAGAATGCGCTACAGGCCGCTACCCTATTCCTCTCTGGCATCAATGCGAATCGGGAGACATTCAAGGACTCTGACAGGATCAGGATCCATCCGATAATCACCAAAGGCGGTGATGTCGTCAATTCAATACCAGATGACGTAAGGATAGAGACCTATATCCGCGGAGCCACGGCAGAGGCAATAAGATATGGATGTTCTGTCGTAGATCGATGCGCTGAGGCAGCTGCGAAGATGATGGATACATCGGCAGCGGTGAGAACGATTCCAGGATATCTTCCGCTCAGGCAGGATCCCATCATGACGGAAGAAATGGCTAAGACTGCCCGCAATATCCTCCCAGAAAGCGCCATAGGCTATGGTGTCGACAGCGTCGGATCATCTGATGTCGGAGATCTATCATGCCTGATGCCTGTGATACAGCCGACCATGGGAGGATTCGTCGGTTCGCTCCACAGCCCAGGATTCCATCCTGTGGATACGTTGTCCTCATGCCTGATAGGAGGCCAGCTTCTATCAGCATTGACATATTCACTGCTCTCTGACGGGGGAGCCAAGGCAAAAAGGATAATAAAGGAATCGAAACCGCTTATGACACGGCAGGAATACCTACGATACCTGTCCGGAAGATAAAGGAGGAAGCTATGTGGTCAGAGAAAAAGCTACACGATCTGCTCACGACACCATCAAGTCGCCTCATCGATGATCTGTCCAAGCTGGACGGAGACATAATGCTCCTAGGCGCAGGGGGGAAGATGGGACCGACAATGAGCATCCTTGCAGCCAGGGCCGTCAAGGAAGGAAGGCTGGATAAGAAAGTATATGCGGTCTCACGCTTCTCCGACGAGAACGTGAAGGCAGAACTTGAGGAAAACGGCGTGATAGTCATCAAGGCCGACCTTCAGAAGAGCGAAGACATAGCCTCCCTTCCTGATGTCAGGAATATAATATTCATGGTAGGCCGCAAGTTCGGCACCGATGGATCAGAAGCACTTACGTGGGGAATGAATGCAGTAGTCCCTACCCTCGTGCTTGAACGCTTCAAAGGGGCAACATTCGTCGTCTTCTCATCAGGCAACATCTATGCTCAGGTACCGCCGTCATCAGGTGGAAGCCGGGAGACAGACAGGCCATTCCCGATAGGTGAATATACCCAGTCATGCATAGCAAGGGAGAGGATATTCGAATACTACTCCAGGATCTACGGAACAAAGGTCCTGATCTTCCGGCTCAGCTATGCCATAGCACTTGAATATGGAGTCATAAGCGACATAGCCCAGAAAGTCATCAATGATGAGCCGATAGAACTGGGAAATGCCTGCTTCAACTGCATCTGGCAAGGGGACGCGAATGAAGCAGCGCTACGATGCCTTCTGCATGCCTCATCGCCTGCGATGACGATCAATGTCACTGGGCCGGAGATCGCAGGAGTGAGATACGTGGCAGAGAAGCTCGGCGAACTGCTAGGCAAGACCCCTTCCTTCACTGGGACTCCCGGAGAGACGGCTTATCTCGAGAATTCCTGCAAGGCGATCTCGCTATTGGGCTATCCATCGGTATCGCTGGAGACGATGATCGAGTATCAGGCCCAGTGGATCAAGGATGGTGGCAGGTATATCAACAAGCCGACCCATTTCGAGGAAAAGAAAGGAGTCTATTGATGCACGATCACAAGAAAGCCCTTGAACTGTTCCACGAAGGACTCGTCATCCCAGCCACCCCGCTTGCGCTAAACGAGGAAAGGAGGATGGACGAGGAATCGATGCGGCTTCTGATGCGCTACTACCTTGCGGCAGGATCGGGAGGAATCGCAACAGCGGTCCATAGCACCCAGTTCGCGATAAGGGACTGCGGCCTATTCGAACCAGTCATATCACTGGTGAGCCAGGAGATAGATAGATATGAGGATAGGACTGGGCACACTGTCATGAAGATATGCGGTGCCTGCGGAGATATCCAGCAGGCCGTCAGAGAGGCGAGAATAGCAAAGGACAACGGATATGATGCCGTGCTTCTCAGTCCAGGCGGCCTGAATGACCGCAGCGAGGAATACCTGATCAAACGCACGGAGGAAATCGCTTCGATAATCCCCGTGATAGGCTTCTATCTGCAGACCGCAGTCGGTGGCCGCGTCTTCTCCTATGATTATTGGTCACGGATCGCCTCGATCGATGGGGTTATAGGAATAAAATGCGCCAGCTTCAACCGCTATACGACATTCGATGTCATGCGCGCCGTCGCCTATAGCCCCAGGCGCGACAACGTAACCATGTATACGGGGAATGATGACAATATCGTCAGCGATTTCCTCTCCGAATACTCATTCACGGTTGAAGGCAAGCCATATAGAAAGATGTTCGAAGGCGGACTCCTAGGCCATTTCTGCGTTTGGACAAGAAAGGCCGTCGATCTCCTTGCGATGATCAAGGAGGCTCGGAAGACCGGCGATTACAGCCATCTGCTTCCGCTGGGACCAAGCATAACGGATATGAACGCCGCCGTATTCGATCCGAAGAATGGCTTTGCTGGCTGCATCCCCGGAATAAACGAGGTACTAAGAAGGCAGGGACTTATGAAGACGAATCTATGCCTTGATCCGGAAGAAGCCCTCTCCCCTGGACAGGCAGAGGAAATCACCAGGGTAACGGAAAGCTATCCTGAGCTTGTGGATGATCGATTCATAATGGAGAATATCGATAAATGGAGGAACCAGGCCTAGCCTGGATAAAAGGAAATGGAGGTTAGTATGAAGAGAATCCTTACATTGATCATGGCCCTTATGGCTATCTCCCTTGCGCTTTTCGCAGGCGGATCTGCCGAGGAAACAGACCCGAATGCCCCAATCAAGATCGGAAGCATCCAGGATCTGAGCGGATCAGCATCGAACGCAGGCCAGCCAAACGCATGGGGAGCGGAGTATGCGGTTAAGGTGATCAACGAGAATGGCGGAATCAATGGCCGTATGCTCGAGATCTACACGGAGGACTGCAAGAATGACATAACCGAAGGCCTGAACTGCTATAACAGGCTCGTAGGAGAGATCGGTGTCTGCGCTATTATCGGACCGGCGCTCTCTAACCCAGCGTCGGCATGGGTAGAGCTATCTGCAGAGGATGAGATTCCTATCGTAGGACACTTCATGGATGAGGTATGCACGACGAATCCAGACACCGGAGAGACCTATCCATTCATGTTCCTCTGTGAACCTTCCTGCGCGCAGCAGGCAGAGGATCTCGCAGAGTACGCGATAAGGGAGCTTGGCAAGAGCAAGTTCGCAGTGCTGTACAATCCAAGCAATGCATTTGCGAAGGCCCAGGTCGATCCATTCGCTGCATATGTGCAGGAGAGAGGATGCGAACTCGTGGCATCCGAGACCTTCGGATGGAGCGATAAGGATTATAGCGCCCAGGCACTTAAGATAGTCGCAAGCGGTGCAGACTGCGTCTTCCTCGGAGATTATCTTGCGCAGATGCTTATCGCATATGACGCCCTGCGCGATGCAGGATATACCGGAACCGTCGTAGGAGCAAACACGATGGCACCGCCGTTCGCCGATCAGGTGAAGAACGAGGTCTATGACGTATATTTCCTGCAGAACTACGACATGCTCAATCCGGATGTAGGAAACATCAATGAGCTGGTCACGAAGCACATGGAAGAGACCGGTACCACATCACCGCAGGTCAACGTCGGCTTCGGATGGGATGCGGTCATGGTCCTTGCAGAGGCCATGAAGAAGGCTGAGGATCCTACCGATGGCGTCGAGGTCGCAGAGCTGATCAGCCAGACGACGGATCTTGAGCTTTCAGGCGGTATCACGCTGACGATCAACGAGCAGCACAGGACCGATACCATGGGCATGTACATCGCGACATATGATGAGAATGGAGAAATGGTCATCGTAGGTTACGAGAAGGTAGATTGACGAGAGAGCTGGCGGCGGGGCTCCGTCGCCAGCAGATAATAGGATTCGGTATGATGTTATTGCAGCTATTGATAAACGGGATAAGCCTTGGGGCCGTCTATGCGTTAATCGCAGTCGGATTCGCCATAGTATTCAGTGTCCTGAAGTTCAGCAACTTCGCCCATGGAGGCATGATAAGCGCATGCGCCTTCATCGGCTATTTCTTCCAGGCATCATTTGATTCACCACCCCCGATAATCGTTACGATAGCAGTAACATCTGCAGCAGGTGTCTTATTCGCGCTGTTCCTTGATACCGTGGCATACAGAAGCATAAGGAGGCATAGGAGTCCCAGCATCTATTACTTCCTGGCCTCGCTCACGATATCGATACTGATAACGTCTCTGTTAAACATATTCTTCAGCAAGAACGCCCTAGCCTATCCGATGCTCTTCTCAAGCACGACATTCGACCTAGGGACGCTGAAGGTCTCCAAGATGGATATGATGATACTCGCGGTATCCGTGGTTATCCTGGCTGCGCTGCTGCTTCTCATAAACAAGACCAAGATCGGCCTCGCCGTACGGGCCGTTGCGATAAACCCCGACACGAGCAAGCTCATGGGCATAGACTCAGGAGCGATCATAGTGCTTATCTTCTCGATCGCAGGATTCCTTGCAGGGGTATCAGGGGTACTGCTTGGCTGCAAGTACGGCGTCTATCCGGACCTAGGGCAGACGATGATGGTCAAAGGCTTCATAGCCTCGCTGATCGGCGGACTCGGCAGCCTTGGAGGGGCAATCGCCGCCGCCTTCATCCTAGGCGTGGTAGAGATGTTCTGGACATTCGGATTCGGAGCATTGTCGACACCGGTAATGACATTCGTGCTGATGCTGCTGTTCCTCTTCATCAGACCGCAGGGAATAGCCGGTCAATTCGCGAAGGAAAAGGTATGAGGAGGCAGATATGAACAGTTATCAGCTCGGCTTAATAATGAACAGCTGCATATCGGTCATCCAGGTGATGGGCGTATTCATCATCACGAGCCTTGCAGGGATGTTCAGCCTCGGGCAGGCATCCTTCATGGCAATCAGCGCCTATTTCACGTTCATACTCGCGAGATCGCTTGATCTCCCTATAATACTGACAGCGATCGTAGGCCTGGGTATAAGCGCTCTCTGCGCGTTCATAATAGCCATCCCTACCCTGAAGCTACGCAAGGACTACTTCGCGCTCATAACGATGGGCTTCGGCGAGATGATATCCGCGATCGTGGTCATGTGCGAGAAGTACACGAACGGCTCCATCGGATACTCAAGGATCCCGAAGGTAGAGCATATCTTCTGGCTGATCCTCGCCATTACGGCATTCGTCGTCTATTTTGCCTGGGCTCTCAAGCGCTCCCGATTCGGCAGGATGTGCATTGCCCTAAAGACCGATGAGACCGCAGCAAAGAGCTTCGGCATAGATACATACAGGCTCAAGATCAAGGTATTCATAATCGCCTCATGCATATCAGGGCTAGCAGGTATACTCTATGGCCTCAAGAACAGGGTCATAACGCCTGATGGCTTCTCCTGGAACCTATCGGCAGAGATGCAGATATTCCTCTTCTTCGGAGGCACGAACTCGCTTACGGGAGCAGTACTCAGCGCATTCCTATTGAAGCTGCTTCCGGAGATGTTCCGCTCCCTTGAGCTATTCGGACAAAGCCTGCAGGTCTACAGGACGGCCTTCTATTGCGTCCTGATACTCCTGGTAATCAACTTCAGGCCTAATGGGATACTCGGAGAAAAGGAATTCAGCATAACGACTGTGCGGAGGTGGGCATCCCGTCTTCTAAGCAGGAAGAAAGCAGAAGGAGGCCAGGATGGCTGATACGATCCTCTCTTGCTCAGGCATATCCATGGATTTCGGCGGAGTGAAGGCCGTCGATGATTTCAACGCGGTGATCGGAAAGGGTGAAACAGTAGGGATCATCGGTCCGAACGGTGCTGGCAAGACTACGATATTCAACGTATTCTCACGCATTTATACCCAGACTGCGGGAACCATATCATTCAATGGCGAATGCGTAGATCACATCGATCAGGTTGGAATGGCCAGAAGGGGGCTTTCAAGGACATTCCAGAATATAAGGCTGTTCTCAGGGCTTTCGGTCCTAGATAACGTGAAGGTACCGCTTGACTACAAAGGGGAATACACGATGGCAGAGGCGGTATTCCATCTTCCTCGAAGGAACAGGATGGAGAAGGTCGTTGCGGAAAAGGCAATGCAGACGCTGGAGCTTCTTGATCTGGCGAAGTATGCCCATAACAGCGCGACCGCACTGCCCTATGGACTGCAGAGACGCGTCGAGATAGCCAGGGCCCTGGTCTCTGAGCCTAGGCTGCTGATGCTCGATGAGCCCGCGGCCGGCCTCAATCCGGAGGAAGTCCTGCAGCTTGTGGATTTCCTGAAGGAGATAAAGAGCAAGTTCGAAGGAATAGCGTTATTGGTAATAGAACACAGGATGGATCTCATAATGAATCTCTGCGAATTCCTGTATGTACAGAATTTCGGTCGTACGATCGCGAAGGGAACACCTGCAGAGATACAGGCTGATGATGCCGTCCTTGCAGCATATCTTGGGGAGGAGAAGCTCTGATGGCACTGCTGGAAATAAGGAAGCTTTCCGTATCATATGGTCCGGTCGAGGCTGTCAGATCCGTAGATATGGATGTACAGGAAGGCTGCATCACGGCGATAATCGGATCGAACGGAGCCGGCAAGACAACGATAATCAATGCTATAAGCGGCGTCGTGAGGAAATCAGGGACGATATCATTCAACGGGGAAGAACTACCTTCTCGTAGCAACCGGATCGTAAGGAAAGGCATCATACAGGTGCCAGAAGGACGGAAGATCTTCGCCGGCCTATCAGTAGAGGACAACCTCAGGCTTGGCGCATACATCAGGAAGGATTCCGAACTGCAGGAGCTGCTTGAGCAGCAATATGCCCTATTCCCGATCCTAGGAGAGCGGCGCAAGCAGGATGCCGGTACGTTATCAGGAGGAGAGCAGCAGATGCTCGCGATCAGCCGCGGTCTCATGGGACGGCCGAAGCTTCTGATGCTTGATGAACCTTCACTCGGACTTGCCCCGATCATCGTAGCCACGGTCTTCGAGACGATAGAGAGAATAAAGAAGGAAGGAACGACGATACTGCTTGTGGAGCAGAATGCAAAGCAATCACTGAGCATCAGCGATCGTGCCTATGTCCTTGAGAATGGGAAGATCATCAAGGAAGGCAGTGGTGCGGATCTTCTAGCTGATAAGGAGATAATCAAGGCCTATCTTGGGGAACGCAGATAAAAGCAGGAGCCTCCGCGTGGAGGCTCCGGATCTTATCTCTTCCAGAACGATCTGGTGAATATCGTATAGACGGTGAACAGCTCCAGGCGTCCCACGAGCATCAGGAATGAAAACACCCACAGCGCCCAGTCCGGATATATCGCGAAGGTGGATGTTATGCCTATGCCTCCCAATCCGATACCTATATTCCCCAGGCAGAGTATGACGGATGTGAATGTCACCAGGAAGCTCTGGTCGCAGAGCGAGATTATGGCACAGCCGACGAAGAACGTCGTCAGATAGCAGCCGATGAAGCCACCGATCGAGAGCGCCGTATCCTTATCGTAGTAATCATCTCCGAGCTTTATCGGGCATACAGCGTTAGGATGTATGCGCCTCATGGCGGCATTGTAGCCCATGCGGAGAGCGACTCCGATCCTCACGACCTTAGGGCCACCGCCGGCAGATCCCGCGCATCCTCCGATGAACGACACGATCAGCAGCAGCATCTGGGAGAAGAGCGGCCAGACATTATAGTCATCAGCGCTGAATCCAGTCGTCGTTATTATCGAGACGATATGGAACGTGGCCTGCCTGAACGACTCCGAGAACGTCGGATAAAGCCCTCTCATGAAGAGCTGGATAGCCGCCGCAAGCGAGAAGATAGCGGTGATCGAGAAGTAGAGCTTAAGCTCGCCATCCCTCAGGACCTTCCGCACATGTCCCTTCAGGAGGAAGAAGTACAGCGAGAAGTTAGCTCCGGCAAGGAACATGAATATGATACATACCCACTCCACATATGCGCTTTCATACCCCCCTATAGAGGCATTGAGAGGCGCGAAACCCGCAGCACCCATCGTACCGAACATGACACTGAAGGAATTATATAGATCAAGCCCTCCGAGAAGGAGAAGCACGACCTGCAGCAGCGATATCCCTATGTAGATCCCCCAAAGCACCATCGCCGTATGACGCGTCGCGGAGGTGAGCTTGGACTTCGTAGGCCCCACGCTCTCGGCATTGACCAAGGCGGTAGAACGCACTCCGAAGCTCGGCAGGACCGCGACGAAGAGAACGACGACACCCATGCCTCCCAGCCAGTTCGTCATGCCGCGCCAGAAGATTATCGACTTCTCGATGATCTCTATATCTGGCATGGCCGTCGCTCCGGTCGTCGTGAAGCCGGACATCAGCTCGAAGTAGCACTGAGCATAGCTCTCCATGGAATCAGCGAAGTATAGCGGCAATGCGCCGAACGCCGTCATCAGCACCCAGGTGAGGGTAACGATGAGCATTGCTTCCTTGGTTCCTATCTTCAGCTCATGCTGCCTTCGCGTGAGGAATATGACGAACGTCGAGAAGACGAGCATTATCACTATGGTCTGGGCGAATGCCATCAAGGCGTTCACCTCGCCATAGTAGACGGCCATGACAAGAGGAATCAGCAGTATGGCCGCTATGAACAGCATTATGAATGCCAGGAAGCGGAATACCGAGCGGATATTCATGTCAGAAGCCCCTCTACATAGGCGTAGTTGGCATGGGATGCTGAGATAAGGAGCGTGTCTCCGGCCTCTATCTGGTAGTTTCCATCAGGGATGAGGTTCTCATCGGATTCCCCGCCCTTCTTGACGCCGGCGATCGTGATCTTCCCCTTGAAGTCTATCTCCTTGAGCTTCTTGCCCACATACCTGAACTGCTCCGGCACGAGATACTCATAGACCTCAAGCTGCCCGTCGAAGAGCGTATGCAGGCTCTGGATCCTATCGCCGCGCAGGAACTTGACTATCGCATCGACAGTAGCGTTCGTCGTGGATATCACGCCATCGATATCCATCGCCTCAGCCAGCGCTATATAGCTGTTATTGGTCTTGATGAGGGAGACGGCCCTCTGCGTTCCAAGCCTCTTTCCATAGCTTGCCGCGATGATGTTAAGCTCATCATTATCCGTGACAGAGACGAGGAGATCGGAATCATAGAGCCTCTCCTCCTCCCAGAACCCCTCATCGGAGATCGCTCCATTGAGGACGATCACATCGGAGAAATCATGGGCAAAGCGCTCGCAGACCTCTGGATCCTTCTCGACCAGCGTAACGTTACGCCTCATCTCATCGGACATATCCATCAGGACGAACTTGGCGATACGGGTCCCGCCTACGAGTATGATCTTCCTCATCGGCGTCGGCTTGATCTCTGAGAGCTTGCCGTAGATATCGCTGGTCTCATCATCATCGACGATCAGCGCGACCTCATCGCCATCACGCAGCACGGTATCGCCGGACGGAGTGAACGCCTTTCCTCTCCTCCTGACACCGGTGACGACGAAGCGTCCGGGAATGTCCTTCCTTATCTCGGCAAGGCTCTTGCCATCGAAATCGCTTCCACGCGTGACCTTACGCGTGAAGAGCATGAACTGGGCATAGGGGAAATACTCGAAATCACGGAAGAGCCCCGTCTCGATGATTCCCACGATCCTAGCGGCAGCCTCCTGCTCAGGATTGACTATGTGCGATATCCCCAGGATATCCCCGGTGACGCCCGAGCCAAGATACGTGATGCTCCTGATTGCGGCAATCGTCATACCCACATTCGGGAAGGATGACGAGACTATGCCGCACGCGACGAGGTTCGTCTCATCGCTATCGGTTACGGCTATCACCGCCTCAGCGTCCTCACACCCCGCCTCGCGGAGCATATCCAGATCCGTTGCTGAACCACATAGAGCAAGACAGTCCAGCTTCGCGCTGGCCGCCGCGCACCTCTCGCTATTGCTATCAAGGAACACGACAGCCTTCTTCTCCTCGATGAGATGGCGGGCAAGCCTCAGGCCACGCCTACCTGCACCTAAGATTACGACTTTCATAAAGCCTCCTGGGGCCATCATATCATAGATATGAAGACCGTTCCATCAAGCCAGATGATGGCGCTGCCATCAATGCTGGAACTCCTCCTGCAGGCGGTCGAGCATGTCATTGTAGCCTGCGATGACTATATCATCATCGGCGTGCATCACCGTCTCCGGTCCGATCTGGCCGTTGACCGTACCACCATGGACCAGCGCTATGATATTCACCCCGAAGCGCTTCCTGAGGTTCGCATCAAGAACGCTACGTCCATCATAGGACTGAGGCACGCGCATCTGGATGATCGAGAACTTATTGGAGACCGCGAATATGTCCTCAGTGAGATTAGAGACGAGCTTAACCGCGAGTCGTGCCCCGGTCTCAAGCTCAGGGAAGATGACCTCGACGCCGATCTTCTCGAGTATCTTGGCATGTTCCTTGTTTATTACCTTGCAGATGACGCGCTCCGCGCCAAGCTCCTTCGCATTGAGCGCCGCGAGTATGCTTGCCTCGATATCCTTTCCCACTCCGATGACGATGCATCTGCAGCCCCTCAGCCCCGCGTCCTCGAACGCCTCCATGCTGATCTCCTCGATCACAAGCACATCAGCGGCCGTGTTCTCCAGCGGACGCAGCCTCTGAGGATTTATATCCAGCGCGATCACGTCCTTTCCAAGCTCAAGGAGCGTCTGGGCCACGGCCAGTCCGAAGCGGCCTACACCCACGACTCCATAGACATCATTATTCCTTCCTTTCCTGCTCATTATCCGATTACCACCTTTCCTTCGATATATGACGCCAGACGGCGCCTTGATGAGAATATGGCTATGAGGGTGAGTATCCCCACCCTTCCGAAGTACATCAGAAGCATTATGATGATCTTCCCTGCTACGGAGAGCTGCGGCGTTATGCCCATCGTCAGGCCGACCGTGGCGAATGCCGATACCTCCTCATAGAGAAGCTCGACGATACCCAGCTCGCCATCGGTGATGCAGAGGAGGAAGAGCGAAAGCGATAGCAACACGAGGGCCATCGAAAGGAGATTGAAGGCCTTAGCGGTACTCTCATCCGCGATGCGGCGCCTGAACGCCGTCACGTCCCTGTTACGCAGCAGGCTGAACGCGGCCTTCACGGCGACGAAGAACGTCGTCGTCTTGATACCGCCACCGGTACTTCCCGGGCTGGCTCCTATGAACATGAGCGCTATCGTCAGGATAAGCGCGCTGGAAGGAAGCGAGGCCTGATCACAGGAGAAGAACCCAGCGGTCCTCGTCGTCGTGGCCTGGAAGAAGGCGTTCTTCATATCCAGATCGGTAAGGAAGTAGAAAAGCAGCGTTCCCGATACCAGCAGTCCCGCGGTCGTGGTAAGCACGATCTTCGAGTGCAGCGAGAGACGCCGACGACGACGGAAGCCTATGAGGACCTCCAGCATCAGCACATAGCCTATTCCTCCCAGGATGATCAGGGAGCCAACGGTCACAAGGACCAGAGGATCATCATTATAGCCTAGCAGGCTAGTCGAGAAGAGATCGAAGCCCGCGTTATTGAACGCCGCGAGGGAGGTAAAGAGGGCTATATAGAGAGCCCTGCCGACGCTGTAGTCCTGGCTGAATGGAATGAACAGCAGCAGCGTGCCTATCAGCTCTATGGCGAACGTCGATGCGAGTATGAAGCGAAGAAGCCCATTCAGGCTCATGGAGTAATCAGCACCGAAGGTATCGAAGAGCATATGGCGCTCCATCAGCGATCCCGAACGGTGTATCAGCCCTAGGAGAATGGCCGCGATGACCGCATAGCCAAGCCCTCCGACCTGGAAAAGCACCATCAGCACCGTGGAACCGAATACCGACAGCGTCTTGCTTATATCCACAGGAGTAAGCCCTGTGACGCACACCCCTGACGTAGAGAGGAAGAGCGAATCGAGGAACGACATCGACTGCCCTTCCTGATGGCTTATCGGGAGGTACAGCAGCACGGCCCCGACAAGTATCATGCACATGAACCCTAAAGCCAGATTGATCTCAACTGGAAGACGCCTCTGTTTTGTCATAGCTCCTGCTATACTAGCAAGGCAGAATCTTATTTTAAAGGGCAGACGGACTGAAAAAAGGACAATTCCAGACAATCTGATGGACAGAAGCCGAGAAACGTCCTACAACCCTAGCGCTTCCAGAAGGCCCTGGTGAAAAGGGAATAGACCGTGTAGAACTCAAGCCTGCCAGCGAGCATCAGGAAGGAGAAGACCCACATCGTCCACTCTGGGAAGATATCGAAGGAGAACATCGCCCCCAGTCCGCCGATACCCGTGCCGAGGTTACCAAGGCAGAGGAAGACCGACACGAAGCAGGTCAGGAATGATTGGTTCGACAGTCCTATCACGACCGAGCCTATGAATAGCGTGATGAAATAGCACCCGACATACCCTGCGATGGAGAGCGCCGTCTGGGTGTCGAATCTGTCCTGGCCAAGCTGGATCGGGCTTATCACGTTGGGATGGATACGCTTTATCATGGCGTTGTATCCCAGTCGGAGCATCACGCCGATGCGCACGACCTTCATTCCGCCTCCTGTCGATCCGGAGCAGCCGCCGATAAAGCACACGACGATAAGCAGCATCTGGGAGAACATCGGCCAGATGTTGAAATCCTCGGCGACATAGCCGGTGGTAGTCATCATCGACACCACGTGGAAGGCAGCCCTCCTGAGCGAATCCGAAAGCCCATGGAGCCCCGACATGAAGAGCTGCAGCGTGATGGCAGCGGTGCTGAAGAGGATTATTCCCAGATAGAGCCTCAGCTCGCCATTGCGCCTGACCTTGCGGAAGTTGCGGCTGACGGCATGGAAGTAAAGCGAGAAGTTTATGCCGGCAAGGAGCATGAAGATGGTACATACCCACTCGACATAGGCACTATCGTAGCCGCCGATGGAATCATTGAGCGGAGCGAAGCCCGCGGCCCCTATCGTGCCGAACATGACGGTGATGGCGTTGAAAGGATCAAGGCCTCCGAGGAGGAGAAGCACCACCTCCAGCAGCGAAAGCCCTAGGTATATCCCCCAGAGGACGAGGGCGGTTCCCCTTATCGTAGGCGTGAACTTCGACTTGGACGGGCCCACAGCCTCCGCTCCTACAAGCGCGTTGCCCCTGACGCCGAATATAGGGAGGACGGCGACGAAGAGGACGACGACTCCCATTCCTCCGAGCCAGTTCGTCATGCTCCGCCAGAATATGATCGACCGGTCAAGCGACTCTATATCGGTAAGCACGGTAGAGCCCGCGGTGGTAAAGCCAGACATAACCTCGAAGAAGCAGCGGGAATATGTGGGCAGCGACTCTGCCAGATAGAGAGGAAGGGCTCCGAAGAGCGCCATGAAGATCCAGGTAAGGGAGACGACGAGCATCGATTCCTTGGTACCTATCCTGATACTCTCCCCATTGGTCAGGTTCAGCACGAATATCGAGGTGAGTATCATCAGCGCTATCGTCAGCAAGAAGCCCTGAAACGCGTCATCCTCTCCATAGGAGAACGCCAGGACCGCAGGAATAAGCATCACGCAGGCGATGAAGATCATGATGAATGAAAGGAATCGGAATACAGAGCAGTAATTCAAGGCCATCCCTCCCCTATCTGATCATCTGCCGCGTGATACTACCACGTAAGAAGCCCATCTTCAAATACCATATCTGACATGCTATCATCAAAGGATGCAGCTAGAGATACTTTCGTTCTTCCAGCATATACATTCCGGCACGCTTGATGCAATCATGAATCTGATATCGATGTTCGGAGAGATAGCGGTTCCACTCATAGTCCTATGCCTTACGTACTGGTGCATCAGCAAGAGAAAGGGCTTCATGATCCTCTCCTCGCTGATGGCGGCGCTGCTGGCGACGCAGGTCGTCAAGGCCATAGTCAGGGCTCCGCGCCCATTCCAGGCCCACCCAGAGCTTATCGAGGGAGGACGCATAGAGACCGCTACAGGCTACTCCTTCCCATCGGGCCACAGCGCGACCGGATCCTCATTCTACAGCAGCCTGGCCTACGTGTTCAGGAAGGGATGGATCATCGCGGCCGCGGTGATCCTCATCATAGCCATTCCGGTATCAAGGATGTATCTCGGCGTTCACTGGCCCATCGATGTAACGGTAGGGACTATCATCGGGCTGGCATCAGGAATACTCCTCTGCCCCCTGTTCGGCAGGATCTTCGATGATGATAAGGCCTTCTGCCGCTTCACTGCCGTATCAGGGACGGCAACGGCACTCGTGTCGATCATCCTGACCATCCTGCTGACGCTTCAGGCTATCGACGAGGTCGCCTTCTCCGATTTCATGTCTAACGCGGCAGTGGCGTCAGGAGCGCTCCTTGGCGCATTCATCGAACGCCGCACCATAGACTACAGGGCCGAGGCGGGCAGCATCGGACAGAAATGCGCGCGTTTTGCCGCAGGCATCGCCACGATCGCCATCACAGCCATTGCGATAAGAGCCATCCCTCTTCCGTATTATGTCTCGCATCTTCTGCTTTTCTTCGCCATCGGAATGATGGCCACCTATGTATATCCACGGATCGCCGTGGCTCTGAAGCTCGCGGATCGCTGATCAGACGAGCTTAGGAAAGCGCCCCTTCTTCTCCTTGTAGATAGCATGGAAGAAGCGCCTTGCCTCCTCATCGCTATAGAGGTGAGGACCGCAGAGACGTGAGAAGAGCCTGCCGCAGATCTCGCTGTCGGCAAGGGCGTTGTGGGCATCGTACTCCCAGCCGAACGCGGAAGCCAGCGCCGTGAGCCTATAGGACGGCCGGCCCTTCCAAAGCTTACGCGCCAGCGAGAGCGTGCAGTAGTATTCATTATGCGTCGGCTCGATTCCCCATGACTCAAGGCTCGAACGCAGCACCGAGATGTCAAACTGGGCATTATGAGCCACAAGAGGAAGGCCGGAGATGAATCCGCTCACATCATCCCAGATATCCTGCATCGTGGGAGATGAGAGGATAGCAAGAGGATCGAGGTGATGGATCGAGAAGCAGAACGGATCGAACGAAGGGACACGCGGACGGATGAGGGAGTAGTACCTGTCCAGCACGCATCCCTCCTCATCCATCTTCACGAGGCCTATCGCGCAGGCGCTGTCCTTCGAGGCCGAAGCCGTCTCGAAGTCGATGGCTACATACCTCACGATCTACGTCCGGCCTCGGCGATATACACCCTGCCCCGCACGTTCATCGTATACTGGGTATCAGCAGGGATGATAGCGCACTCCCCCTTCTCCAGCGTCAGGCTCTCACCACCTGCGGAGAAGCGGGTCACGCCATCTACGGCAAGCACGAGAGAGACAGGCGCACCGCTTATGACATAGCTTCCGCTCGATGCCGTCAGCAGGCTGAAATCATCCTCAGGGAGTGTATAGACCCCACGGCCATAGCCATCCTTCACGAACCTGGCCTTCTCTGGGTCGATCGAGGAGAAGTCCATTATCCTCTCAAGTTCCGCGAGATCCACCCGCTTGCTGGTAAGCCCGCCGCGAAGCACGTTATCCGAAGCGTTCATCAGCTCGATGCCATTTCCAAAGACGTAGGCATGAAGGGTATCAGGCTGCAGGAACAGCGCCTCCCCTATCTGCAGCTCCATCACGTTCATCAGGTAAGGGAAGACCGCCCCTATATCCCCGGGGAACTTATCAAGGCACTCCAGCGCTATGCCCTTACGGGTGAGGAAGAGCCCAGACCAGCTATCACCGCCGGAATCCTCCAGTCCCTTGCGGAACTCCTCCAGCACTTCCTTCTTCTCGTCGGAGGACAGCCCATAGAGTCCCAGGAACAGCGTCCTAAGATCCTTGCACATCGCCTTAAGGTAACGGGCATAGGAAAGAGGCATGAGCGCGGCGAGGTCGGCATCGATCACCTCGATATCCCTGAAGCCGCACATAGCGGTTATCGGGGAGAGCGCCGCGATGACCTCGGCCTTTGGATTCGGATCCTGATAATCATGCTCCTTGCCCTCGGCCCTCAGCTGGGCCTCGCGCTTCCATCCATCCTCCGCCTGGGCGCGCGTGGGATGGCACTGCAGGGAAAGGGGCCTGTCTATCGCAAGGACCTTGAAGAGGAACGGCAGCTCACCGCCGAACCTATCGTAATCACGGCCAAGATAGCCTTTGTCATCGCGGATAACCGCAGAGAGACGCTCTCCATCCTCCGTGACAGCCTCTCCGAGCGGATGGCAGCCGAACCACAGCTCAGCCTGAGGCTTGCCGTCATATCCTCCTATGAGCGACGGAATGAAATCCGCGTTTCCCCAGTCATAATCCTTGACTACACCTTTGATCTTCTTGATTCTCATACACCACCGATTGTACCACGCATCTTCCCATCCAGAAGGCGCAGGAAGTAGCGGAACAGGAATATAGCGACGAAGAATGATATGAAATCACTCAGTGGCTGTGACAGCACCACGCCATCTATGCCAAGCAGCTGCGGCAACGTAAGTATAAGCGGAAGGAACAGTATTCCCTGGCGGCACATGGCAAGCGCCGTGGCAGGAAGCGCCTGCCCGGTACTCTGCAGAGCCATGTTCGTCACCGTCACGATCCCCGTAAGCGGCAGCATCAAGGCCTGGGCACGCAGGGCGGCTATGCCGATCCTCATCACGTCAGGGTCATCGGCACGGAAGATCGCTATGATCTGAGGCGCGAAGGCGAAGCATCCTACGCCGATTATCGTCATCATGACCGTCCCGACAAGCGCGGTGAACCTCGTCGCGGCGCGTACCCGGTCATAGCGCTCCGCACCATAGTTGAATGACGAGACAGGCTGGAAGCCCTGCCCGAACCCAAGCATCGCGCTGAAGGCGAACATGGATATGCGGCTCGTGATGCTCATCGCGGCCACCGCCGCATCGCCGAACGAGGATGCGGCCACGTTAAGGGCAATGGATGCCACGCTTGCCAGCCCCTGCCGCATCAGCGTCGGC
The DNA here is from genome assembly GCA_949299185.1 of uncultured Spirochaetales bacterium. Taxonomy (GTDB): domain Bacteria; phylum Spirochaetota; class Spirochaetia; order Sphaerochaetales; family Sphaerochaetaceae; genus Ornithospirochaeta. The sequence goes on along the minus strand of CASFZR010000008.1, from coordinate 20,724 downwards.
AGCCCTATCCGCACGATCGACGCATATGTCCGCACCTCTCTCGATACCTTGCTGATCTGTATCCTCACGCTGGACTTACCCCTGAGGAAGAACGAGAGGAGTATGCAGAAGCTCACGAGCTGGCTTAGCGCCGTTGCCATAGCGGCACCTGCTGTGCCGAACCCCAAGGAGAAGATGAAGATCGGATCGAGGATGATGTTGAGTATCCCGCCTGTCGTTATGCCGATCATGCCGAACATGGCCTTGCCCTCGGCGCGCAGGTAGTTGTTCATCACGAAGGAGCAGCACATCACCGGACAGCCCGCGAAGATATAGGTGGCATAGGCCTCGGCATAAGGCAGTATCGTCGGAGTCGCCCCCAGGAGCCTCATCAAGGCAGGACGGAACAATGTTCCGGAAACTGCGAGCAGCACGGAAAGAAGAAGGGCGAAGAAGAAACCGGAGGACGCGGTGATAGTGGCCTTCTCATCCTCCTTCGCGCCAAGCTGTCTGGAAAGTATGTTTCCCGCTCCCATTCCGATCGTGAAGCCTATTGCCTGGATGATGGCCATGATCGAGAAGACGATGCCTACCGCGCCGGCTGCCGATGTGCCGAGCATCGAGACGAAGAAGGTGTCAGCTGTGTTATACAGCGCTGAGACCATCATGCTGATTATAGTCGGGACCGCAAGGCGGCCTATGAGGGAGGAGACAGGAGTCTCCGTCATCTTCCTGTAATGCCTGTTCCTCTCTTCCTCAGTCATCCTCAGGCTCTCCCCTGTGTACATTGCGCATCAGCACGAATGCGATAAGCATGAATACAAGGCCGAATATGAAGAGCGCGGGATAGCCGAAGAGATCTATGGAACCACCTGCAAGCGGAGGCGCCACGATCGAGGCTAGCTGCGAGAAGAAGTAGTAAGCGCCGGTATATATGCCTATCGTGCTGTAGGAAGCCATCTGCCAGAGCATCGGGAATGAATTAGTCACCACCGTCACCCAGAAGATGCCGAACATGAAGAGCAGCGCCCAGAAGGAGATGAGTCGGAACGTACCGTTCATACCCTTGGTGAGCGTGCCATGGAGGAAGACAAGGGCAAGTATGACGACGATCGCCATCAGCGATACCCTTATCGTCTTCCTGCGCCCGAACCTGTGCGCGATCTTTCCCGAAGGAACGGCGAAGGCCGCATATGCCACGCCAACCATTCCCGAGGAGAGCGCCGCGGTTCCAGCGCTCGTCCCCAGCTCATCGATGGTATAGACACCGATGAACGGGAGTATCCCCTGATAGGCTATGAACCAGCAGAGAAGAGATAGCAGGATGAAGAGCGCGCTCTTCTCCTTCTCGGAGAATATGCCCTTGAGGCTCTTGAGTATCGGCTCCTTCTCCTCCTTCTCATCGCCCTTGTCGCTGACACGGCTCTTCCTTTCCTTGACGAATACGAAGAGAAGCACCACGGCAAGGATCACGAATATCGAAGCGACGGGGAATGCAAGGACCTTATCGACGCTGCCATGGCCCGGCACGTTCACATACACGTCCATGAGCCTGGCAAGGAGTATCGTTCCGAGTATCGTGGCAAGTCCTCCCATGGTGTTTATCACGCCATTGGCCTCGCTGCGCAGATCCGCGGGAACCATATCGGGCATCAGGGCCACCACCGGTCCACGTACCGCCTGCTTGAATATGTTTAGGAAGAATATCGTGATGATAAGAAGGACAAGCGATTCCAGCGCGGAGAACGGCACGAGGGCGAAGAAGAGAGCCGCGAGAGGAAGGCAGGTCACGATATACGGCATCCTCCTGCCTATCCGTGTACTGGTCCTGTCGGAAAGGGCGGAGAAGATCGGGATCAGGAGGATCGCCAGTATGTTATCAAGCGTCATCACCAGTCCCACGAGGAAGCTTGAATCCAGATAGTACCCTAGGAATACCGGAACGTAGTTGTCATACAGAGGATCCATGAGTCCCATGGTGAAGAACCCAAGCCCGATAAGGAATGTCGTGGCATAGTAGCCTGATAGCCCTTTCTTTGGTGTGTCCATATCCCTGATATTACACCAACGGCCCTCTTCTTGATACTCATTACAGGCAGTGTTATAAAAAACGGGTGGCTATTACCAGCATTGAAGGACTTGAAGGGATAATTGCGCTTACCGATGAGGAGAAGGCATGGATGGGGGATGGGGAGAACACCCTTCCGATCCTCGTGTCGGAGCATATCATGCCGCTGCTTGGCATCGATGCGATACGGCGCCAGTTCGTACCGTCCGCAAAGGAGAATGAGGATACGGTGGGAACGCTCGATCCGCTTGAGGAAGCATCGAACAGCCATGAGAAGAGGCTTATACACCGTTATCACAACAGGGCCGCCTTCCTCGTGACGGACCGCTGCTTCGCCTATTGCCGCCACTGCTTCCGCCGCCGCTTCACCGGCAAGCTCATCGGCGAGGCGGGAGAGGAGGAGATACAGAGCGCCGCGGCATACCTCAGGGAACACAAGGAGATCAAGGAGGTGCTTCTCACCGGAGGGGATATGTTCACTCTCTCTGACAGCCATCTCGACAGGCTCCTGTCGATATTGAAATCCGAGTGTCCCGATATCATATTCCGCCTCTGCACGAGGGCCGTGGCGACATGCCCGGAACGCTTCACCCCATCGCTATTCGAGGTCATCAGGAAGAATCAGACGGGCGCGCCATTCTATCTGATGACGCAGTTCAACCACCCCGCCGAGCTTACTCGGGAATCCATCAAGGCGGTAGAAGGATTCCTAGATCTTGGAATCCCCGCCTTCAACCAGACGGTACTGCTGAATGGCGTGAACGACAATGCCGAGACACAGATAGAGCTTGCGAACAGCCTCCTAAGGAACCGTATCAAGCCCTACTATCTCTTCCAGGGAGACCTCGTGAAGGGAACGCGCCATCTACGCGTACCTATAGAACGAGGGCTGGAGATAGAGAAGGAGATGAGGAAGGAGCTGTCAGGACTGGGTATGCCACAGTACACGATCGATCTCCCAGAAGGTGGAGGAAAGGTAATCCTTACCCATGACTATATGCTAGGCAAGGAAGATGGAACCTACGTCTTCTCGACTCCTGATGGAGGGATAAGGCATTATCCGGGGTAAACCTCTGAGAGGATCGCAAGCAGCCCCTTATAGGCGTTTACCAGTGAATCGACGGTGATTGCCTCATCAGGCGTATGGGCAAGCCGTTCCTCACCAGGCCCGAAGCCGATCGTGGGAATCCCAAGCTCTCCGGCATAGCAGCTGCCGTTGGTACAGAAGGAATAATGGCTAAGTCCCTTGAAGAGCCCCGCGCTCTCCAATCCCCTTCTGGCAATGCTGACAAGCGGAGAATCCTCCGCCATGAGCCATGCAGGGAAGAATCGCGGCGCTGAAAGCTCCACTCCCTTATATGTAACTGTATGGCCGAACGCGATAGACGCGGAGGCAGCTATACCCTGCTTTCGCAACGCCTCATTGATAGCTTCGGTAATAGCCTCACCGCTTTCACCAACGAGCGTACGCCTGTCATATGTCGCCCTCGCACATGAGGGAATGACGGAACTTCCTGGATAAGGCCTCGAGATGATATCCGTAAGGGCCATGATTCCCTTGCCAAGCAGAGGATGGACAGGGACGGGAAGGCTGTCTATGGCCTTTATCGCCTCGATAAGCACATAGATGGCGTTTATCCCCACTGAGGGATCGGAGGAATGGCATGACCGCCCCTCTGCCTCGACCACGACCTCAGCCCGGCCCCTCTGGCCTATATCCAGAAGGCCATCGGTAGACTCGGTTATGATCACATAGTCCGGATGGAAGCGCTCGGCGATCTCCCTGGAGGCAATGCCCTCGAACCGCTCCTCCTCGACGATACAGCCGACGACTATACGCCCAGGAAAGTGCCTGCCGACAAACGAGGAGGCCGCCATGATAGCGGCAGCAACGCCGCACTTCATGTCAGAGGCTCCACGTCCACGGATCATGCCGCTGACGATAGCCCCTGAAAACGGCGGAAAGGTCCAGTCCTCCTCATCGCCGATCCCAACGGTATCGATATGGCCATCAAGCACCAGCGTAGGCCCCGGCAGACCTCCATCCACGATTCCAGCGACGGAGCCGGAAGGCATATGCTCGACAGCAAAGCCGCTATGGGAAAGATACGATGAGAGATAGGACACGATCTCTCCCTCAGATCCCGTTATCGAGGGGATCCTGATAAGCGATGAGGCAAGATCGATCAGCTTTTCTATATTATCCATAAAGCAAGAAGCCCTCGCGAGGAGGGCCGTCAATCAGATATTGATGTATTCAAGGAGCCTTGCTATCTCTGCCTCACGAGCGGAGGAGCGTGCATCCATATACTCCTCGGCACTCGCGTCATCTGACACGGAAGGCGTCGGATCGAATACAGGAACGGTTATGATCGGGCGTGATGCCGGCTCCTCTACAGGCTCTGGCTCCTCATAGGATGCCGTAGATGGTGTCGTGCCATACTTGGCGAGGATGATATCAAGGAACTCCTCGACTATATACTCCTTATTGGCCTCGTAGAGGGCGATGACCTCAGCCTCCACGTCAGCAGAGCCGAAGAGCGCTGCCTTCTCCTCATCGGTAAGGGGCTCGATCCTTGAAAGAAGTTCTGCCACGATATCATCCATGAGGGCATCACGATTGCTTCCATAGAGAGCCATGATGATATCCTCGGCGGCAAGCACCTCGATCTTCTCTTCCGTAGTAAGGGCATCATACTGAGCCACTGCAGCGCTGATGATATCAGAGATGATGTAATCCCTCTCGGCCGCGTAGATCTCGACAGCCTGCTCATCAGTCGCAAGGAGATCAATCTTCTCCTCGGTCGTAAGAGCGTCATACTGAGCCACGGCAGCGGAAACGATATCAGAGATGATGTAATCCCTTTCTGCCGCGTAGATATCGACAGCCTGCTCATCAGTCGCGAGAAGCTCTATCTTCTCCTCAGTCGTCAGAGCGTCATACTGAGCCACGGCAGCGGAAACGATATCAGAGATGATGTAATCCCTTTCTGCCGCGTAGATATCGACAGCCTGGTCATCAGTCGCGAGAAGCTCTATCTTCTCCTCAGTCGTCAGAGCGTCATACTGGGCAATGGCCTCCGCGATGATGTCAGAGATGATGTAATCCCTCTCAGCCGCATAGATATCGACAGCCTGCTCATCGGTCGCGAGAAGCTCTATCTTCTCCTCAGTCGTCAGAGCGTCATACTGGGCAATGGCCTCCGCGATGATGTCAGAGATGATGTAATCCCTCTCGGCCGCGTAGATCTCGACAGCCTGATCGTCAGTCGCAAGGAGATCAATCTTCTCCTCAGTCGTCAGGGCGCTGTACTGCTCAACGATCGAATCCACGATATCGGAGATGATGAACTCGCGCTCATCCGCATAGATCTCCACCGCCTGCTCATCGGTCGCGAGAAGCTCGATCTTCTCTTCCGTAGAGAGAGCATCATACTGAGCCACGGCAGCAGAGACGATATCGTAGATGATTGCATCACGGTTGGACGCATACAGCGAACGTACCGCGCTTTCGATATCGAGTTCGTCTCCATCAGGAAGCGTGAGCATCGAGAGAACGCGCGTAGCGATCCTGGAGAACGCCGCGACATATACCTCTTCCTCGCTCGTGCCGAGCCTGTCAGCGACGATAGAGGCGACATAATCAAGGTTCTCATCCGTCACGAGTTCCGTGATGACACGGTCAACGATCTCGGAGATGCTATCCTCAAGGGCCTTATCCATGATGGCGGCGAATTCCTCGCCCTGTACCCATTCGGTGATATATCCAGGGATAGCGGCCTCGACCTGATCGGAGACACCGCCGATGAAGGCCTCATCGGAGAGGAGGATATCAGCGACCAGACGGGCGATCCTCTCCTCCTCCGCTATCTGATCGGTATTCGTCTCAAGGGGCTCCGTGACAGAGAGGATAGGAACCCTCTGCCTCTCGCGCGCAGCCTCTAGGACCGCACTATGCTGACCTGGCCTGACTGCCAGCATCGTCGAGAATGAGAATACCGCAAGGACTGCGGTGATTGCCAGCAATACGATCCTTAGCTTCTTCATAAACGCCCTCTGCCTTAAATTGTATCATAATAGAAAGAGACTTGTCGAGAAAGACTATCCTTATCGGAATCATTGATTATAGTCACTACCTTACGCCCGGAGGAGAAGAGCGAGAGGCCTATCTCCTTCTGTGCCTCGGAACGCTTCCGGAACTCCTCAGGACTGAGGCCGCTGCGCTCCGCCGCGCGCTTCTCCCTAATCTCGTATGGAGCCGTGACAAGCACGAGGCTATCGCAAAAGCGGACGAACCCCATCGATTCAAGGAGGGCCGCGTTTATCACGGCGATCCGTCCCTCTGCCTCAGCCTTCCTCGCCTCGGATAGCGCCTCCTCGACCATCCAGGGATGGGTTATGCCATTGAGGATATCGAGCTTATGGGGGTCGCTGAAGACGATGCAGCCCAGCGCCTTGCGGTCAACGCTTCCGTCTGAGGCTATCACCTCATCCCCGAATGATTCTCTTATCCTCTCCCTATTCTGCTCCAGCGCCTTATGGCCAAGGCCGTCGACATCGATTACTGCAAACCTATCGGAAAGCAACATCGAGGCGAACGTGTCCTTTCCCGCACAGATCTTTCCTGTCAGTCCGACTATCATCAGTGCATATCTCCCCAGGATGAACCGAACTCGATCGAGGCGCGAAGCGGTATCGACAGCTTCACGGCGTTCTCCATGCGATACCTCACCAGGCTCTCCATGGCATCCTTCTCCGACTCCGGAACCTCGAATATAAGCTCATCATGAACCTGCAGGAGCATCTTCGAGGATAATCCAGCCTCCGCTATCCCACGGTCCACGCCGATCATCGCGAGCTTCATTATCTCAGCAGCCGTTCCCTGTATCACGGTATTCACCGCAACCCTCTCCGCGCCGGCCTTCTCGACCTTGTTGGAGCTGTTTATGCCGATGACATCGCGCCTGTGACCGCCGGCTGTCAGCACATAGCCATGCTCAGAGGCGAAGGCGTTGGTCTTCTCCACGAACGCCTTTACCGAGCTGTAGCGCTCGAAATAACGCGCGATGAAGTCATTTGCATCACTGCGTGATATCCCCAGATCACGGGCCAGGCGGAACGCGGACATCCCGTACATGATCCCGAAGTTGATCGTCTTGGCTATCCGCCTCTCATGCGCATCGACGGCATCCACATCCTTGGAGAATATCAGGCCGGCTGTATAGCGATGGACATCAACGCCATCGGTAAATGCCGACATGAGGGCCTTATCCTGGCTCATATGGGCAAGGACGACAAGCTCCACCTGGGAGTAATCGGCAGAGAGGAAGACCGATCCCGTACGAGGCGTGAACGCAGAGCGTATCATCCGTCCCTCATCGGTACGCACCGGGATGTTCTGTAGGTTAGGATTCCTCGAGGAGAGGCGTCCTGTGGCCGTTCCCGTCTGCAGGAAGGATGTATGGATCCTTCCCTCCTTATCCTGAAGCGATGGCAGCACCTCGATATAAGTGCTTTTCAGCTTCGAGAGCTGGCGGTAATCGAGAAGGTCGGAGATGATCGCCCCTCCTTCCTCCCTCAGGCCCTCCAGCGTCGCCGTATCGGTGGAGTATCCCTTCTGGGTCTTCTTGCCCGCGGTAAGATGCAGATCCTCGAAGAGGACCTTGGAAAGCTGCTGGGTGCTATTCAGGTTGAACTCATGGCCGGCGATCGAATAGATCTCCGAAACGATGCCCTCAAGCCTTGAAGCCACATCCCTGTCCATAGCCTCGATCCGCTCGCGCGAAAGATGTATTCCCTCAGCCTCCATCCTCGCCAGTATTGGGATAAGCGGCAGCTCGTAACGCTCAAGCACATCCAGAAGGTCCTTCTCTGCAAGACGCTCCGAGAGCAGATGATAGAGCCGGAAGGCCATATCGCTATCCTCGGCGGCATACGCCGTGGCCTTATCGAGCGGAACGGATGAGAACACCTCGTCCTTGCCGACGACCTCATCGTACTTCGTGGTGACCGCCCCTAAGAGACGAAGCGAAAGATCATCGAGGTTATAGACATTGGCATTGGAATCGAGAAGCCAGGCCGCGATCATCGTATCGAACGCGATCCTCCTGATATCCGATCCAAGCCGCCATATCACCTTGAGGTCATACTTGATGTTCTGATTCACGACCGCAAGCCGTCCGGAAGCAAGGTACTCGTCGAAGAGAGCCTTCACGTCGCTCCGGCTCAAATACTCACGTCCTTCCGCGATGAGAGGGACGTAGTATGCCCTGCACTCCTGGTAGGAGAAGGAGAAGCCGACCATCTCCGCATCATCCTCTAATCCGGTCGTCTCCGTATCGAGCGCGATCACCCCGTCCGCCTTCTCAGCCTCAGAGAAATGGCGCCTTACCTCCTCGATATCCGTCAAGGTCTCATAGACGCCCTTCTCAGCCCTCGGGGCCTCGTATGCATCCGCCACAGCCTCGTCCCTGCGTTCAGCCGCATTTCCCCTGGCCTCCGGCGGTATGCGCCGCGCAAGGCTCCGGCAGTCATGCCGATCGAAATCAGCGATGCCCTCCGCAAGCTCGATCCGGCTTCTGGAGAGGGTTGAGATATCAAAGCCATCAGGAAGTGCCTCGAAGCTGAGGCGTATCAGCGCTCGGGAAAGATCCCCGGCTTCCCTGCCTTCCTCAAGCTTCTTACGCGTTCCCTGAGGCAGCATGTCGAGATGGCGATAGATCCCATCAAGCGAGACATATTCGGAAAGGAGCTTCACCGCCCCCTTCTCCCCCAGTCCCTTGATACCAGGCACGTTATCGGCCTTATCCCCGATGATAGACAGATAGTCGACGATCTGTGACGGCCTGACGCCATACTCCTCTACAACCTCATTCTCCTGCATCATCCTATACTGCGCCTCTCCCTTCTTCGGAGGCCTCAGCGCGGAGACATGTGGACCGACAAGCTGCATCAGGTCCTTATCCCCCGTGACGATGACTGCCTCGATCGAATTCTCCACGGCAAGGCGTGAGAGCGAGGCGATCACATCATCCGCCTCGAAGCCGGGATTGGAGATACAGGCTATATGCATCCTGTCCAAGGTCTCCTTTATGAGAGGCACCTGAGCATGAAGATCCTCTGGGGCCTTATCGCGGGTAGCCTTATACTCCGGATACATCCTGTGGCGGAAGGTAGGCACTTTCTCATCCATCGCGATCGCGATGTAATCCATAGGATAGGACGACATGAGGGAGAGAAGCGATGAGAAGAATCCGAAATAGGCGCTTATGTTATTTCCATTACGATCGGTAAGCGGACTCGATATATGCGCGAAGTAGCTTCGGTATATCATGGAATAGCCATCGAAGATATAAAGGCGATGGGGAAATACCCTCACCTCCTCATGCTCCGTCTTATCATCATGGCGCGCGGCTCTCTCAGCCATCCGCTCCTTCATCAGCTCTTCCTGATCGAGATCAGCTTCGGAGAAAAGCGACTCACTCATCATCTACCTCCAGGACAAGTGTATCATATGCAGGCGCGGCAATCCCCTGAAAACGCCTCTCTATATCAGCATGGGATGTCTCATGGTTCATATGCGTGAAATACACCGTCTCTGCTCCTATCTGAGCAGCCGCGTCCACGGCCTGGCTGAACGTGAAGTGGCTCCAATGCTCACGGTCGCGCAGGGCTCCGATGATCAGCGTCCTCACACCGGCTAGGGCTTCCTTGTTCTCATCAATGATGATATCAGATACGTCAGTGATGTACGCGGCACTGCCGAAGCGATAGCCAAGTATCCTCATGGCCCCATGTATCACCGGGATAGGAATGAACTCGATCTCTCCGACAGAGAACGGCACCCGCTCATCGACCTCCACGGGCTGGATTGAAGGCACTCCCTTGTATTGCCAGTCCTTGAAGGCATAGGGAAAGACATGCTCTATCGTGCCAAGCACCGCGGCGGAGGAGTATATCGGCAGCTTGCGCTTCCCCGTAAACACCCTCAGATCATCCAGTCCCATCAAGTGGTCTGAATGGGCATGTGTGTAGAGAACGCCATCAAGCGCCTCTATTCCCGCACGCAGGGCCTGAAGCCTGAACTCATAGCCCGTATCTATCACTACATGCGTATTCCCCTGCGTTATATAGATGGAGGAACGCCAGCGCTTATCGCGAGAATCGGAGGAACGGCATACAGGGCAATGGCACCCTATCACCGGGATACCATGGCTCGTGCCTGTACCCAGAAATTCTATACGGGTCACGTGGCATCCTCTTGCGTCTGCCCATCAATATGATCAAAGGCCGCGCCGACCCACTCTTTCAGATAATCAGATCCGCTGCTGACAAGAGTACGCATCTCCTCGGAATCAAGCGATGCCACGATGCCTCTAGCCTCTTCCTCCGGTATTCCCATATCGACTATCGCATCCTCAAGCGACCGCTCGACGTATTCCTCCTGCCTGAACGCGATTCCAAAGAAGCGCATGGATACCTCAGGAGCCAGGAAGTAGATGAAGAAGAATACGATTATCGAGAAGAAGAACAACGCAATGAATCCTCCGAGGAGGCCTTTCCTACCTATCATGCGATTATGATAGCCGGAAACATGAGGCGAGTGAAGGGAGGAAAATGCCCTTCTCTTTGGCGCAAACCCGTGCGATAATCCATCCAGGATGAGAGAAAATCGACAGAAAATGGAGGCTTTGATGAAGAAAAGACTTGTAATCGTGCTGATCGCGCTCATGCTGATCCCGGCTACGCTCTCTGCCGCCCCGTTCTTGCAGATCGGACCGCTGGCATCCTACAACCGCACCGTCGTTGACATCGAGGAACTTGGTGAGGCGGATGGATGGAAGATCGATAACTTCTCATTCGGAGCGGATCTCCGTCTGACTCCGCTGAAGTATCTGAGCGTCGATGTACCTGTGACGATCGGCTTCGGCAAGGACAGCTTCAGCTTCGCCGTGATACCTACGCTGAACCTGAACATCCCGATTGCGAACATAGTGGATATCGCGATAGGAGCAGGCCCGCAGCTTGATTTCCAGTACGCGGGAGGCTCTATCGAGAAATGGACGATGAACGGACTTCCTATGGATAACGCCGGCGATGCCTTCGCGCAGTCTAAGCTCGCATACAGGCTCGGCGTAACGGTGAACCTCGCCTTCCTCAGCATAGGCCTGAACGCTACGATGCCATGCCAGGCATCGTTCTCGTCAGGCTCATGGGACATGCTCAATCCGATGTGGGAATCCACGAGGATATCGGCGGTGGTACTCTTCAACATAGGCTGATAGCCCGATCCTCCCCCATGGTCACCGCCGTGGGGGATACCTTTGACGATATGGAACGGATATGGAATGACCTATATGAGGCCGCTCTCGACGTACTGAGGCCTCGGACTGTATCAAGATACATCGAGGCAGGCAGCGTCGCCGCGGCAGTCGAATCATCATCGGGAAGGATATACGCAGGTATCTCTGTCGATACCGCCTGCTCTCTCGGGCTATGCGCAGAGCGCAATGCGATCTTCTCCATGCTTACGGCAGGAGAGGAGAGCATCAGGCGCGTCATCGCGATATCAGCAGAGGGAAAGGCGATCCCTCCATGCGGCTCATGCCGCGAGCTGATGTTCCAGCTGATGCCGGAGGGCTACCGCAGCATCCAGGTGATGATTGATTATCAAGCGGGAAGGATCGTGACGCTCGGCAACCTTACGCCAGAGTGATGGCAGTGATTCACCACGGCTTCTCATTGCCTAGCTTCATGTCAGATGAATACCATATCTGGCAAGAAGCGCTTTTGCCGTAGCATATGGCATCCTCCCTGTAGATACATGCGATTTGACATCGCTTTCCAAGAGATCCACATAATTATCGAAGAGGATATCAGATGTCCTAGTCTCAGCTAGATGCTCAAGTACATCCACCTTCTCCCTAGTGCTGTTTGGAAGCTCTGCAGGTATTGGATAATCATCATCGATAAAGAAGAACGGTGAATCGTCATCTGTCATAGCCATGCCACCATAAGTCTCATCATTCGGTTCTATATCATCAAGATTCAAGATCTGTATATCCATTTTCCAAGTTCCTTATATAATCATATGTTACTACAGAAGTTATGGAAAGATAGAATAAGGACGGGAAGAGACAGCGGCAATGCTTCGTTCCCTTTCCATCATGCATTTCCCCTTTTTACATTCCGGAAAGACATAGCCGAATCCTTATTATAGATCGTGACGCTCGGCAACCTTACGCCAGAGTGATGGCAGTGACTCAGGCCTCAATCCCTTCTGCCTCCTCTATCCAAGCCGCTGCCGATGCGTCGGACGGCATCCTCCAGTCAGAACGTGGAGAGAGTGTCACTGTTCCGACCTTGGGACCGTCAGGAAGGCAGCTACGCTTGAACTGCTGGGAGAAGAAGCGGCGAGTGAAGGTGATGAGCCACTTCCTTATCGTGGCGGCATCATATGCCCCATCGAACGCAAGACGGGCTATCCTGTATATCTTCCGCGGAGAGAAGCCGAAACGTACCATGTAGTAGAGGAAGAAGTCATGAAGCTCATACGGCCCCACTATATCCTCCGTCACCTGTGATATCTCTCCATCCTTCGCAGGCAGCAGCTCAGGAGAGACAGGGGTTGCCAGGATATCCATAAGCACATCGGATTCCTCCTTATCGGAAGTATCGGCGACATATCGCACGAGATAGCGCACAAGCGTCTTCGGAATCGATGAATTGACGCCATACATGCTCATATGGTCGCCATTGTATGTAGCCCAGCCAAGCGCAAGCTCTGACAGGTCGCCGGTACCTATCACGATACCGCCGCTCTTATTAGCCACATCCATCAGCACCTGCGTCCGCTCCCTAGCCTGCGAGTTCTCATAGGTCACCGAAAGATCATCCTTGTCCTGGCCTATGTCGCTGAAGTGCTGCAGGACGCTCTTCGTTATATCTATCGTACGGAACGTGACACCGAGGGCCTCAGCAAGGCGCTGTGCGTTGGATTTCGTGCGCTGCGTGGTACCGAAGCAAGGCATCGTTATCGCGATGATATCCTTCATATCGCGGCCGAGGATCGAATACGCCCTTACAGCGACAAGGAGCGCTAGCGTAGAATCAAGGCCTCCGGAAAGGCCTATCACGGCAGTAGAGGCATGAGAGGCCTCAAGACGGCGGGCCAGACCAAGCGCCTGAAGCGTCAGTATCGTCCGGCATCTCCTCTCCCTCTCCCCTTCATTCTCTGGAACGAAGGGATAGCGCGGGAACGAACGGGTAATCCCGGTCTTCTCAACATCAAGGGAGAAAGGAACGGAAATATAATCTCCAGATGCAGGAGGAAACGTACTCATCCTCATACGCTCTGAGACAAGCTTATCGACATCGATCTCGGAGAAGATAAGCCCACCGCCCAACAGCGATACATCGGACGCAAGCACGCTGCCGTTCTCCGCGATGAGATCGCTGCCTGTGAATACCATATCGGTAGTACTCTCACCATATGAGGCATCCGCGTACACGTATCCAGCTATAAGCCTTGCTGAAGTCGACTCCACGAGGCTTCTCCTGTACTCGGCCTTGCCTATGACCTCATCGGAAGCGGAGAGATTGACGATCAGCGTCGCACCGTTCGTGGCAAGGGAGACCGAAGGCGGATCGGGAACCCAGAGGTCCTCGCAGATCTCACAGCCTACGACAAGGGAAGGAACAGATGAGCATGAAAGGAGTATCTTACGCCCGAACGGCACCTCGGAGCCTCGGAATGACACCATCTGTGTATCCTCAGGAGAGGGATTGAACCAGCGCTTCTCATAGAACTCACCATAGGAGGGAAGGTTCTTCTTGGCTATCAGGGCAAGCACATGGCCATCCTTAACGGCCACCGCGGTGTTATAGAGCTTACCCATATGCTCAAAGGGATAGCCTACGAATATGAGCATATCACGATCAGCACTCGCGGCAATGACCTTATCCAATGCCGCATCAGCGCTCTCCCTGAGGCGCTTCTGGAAGAACAGGTCTCCTGCCGTATATCCTGTGATAGACAGCTCAGGGAACACGAGGACCTTGATGCCCTCTCCCTCAGCCTTCCCTATAAGCTCTATGATCCTCTCTGCATTATACGCAGGATCAGCGACACGCAGCCTTGGCGATGCCGCTCCTACCTTCACGAATCCATCGGTCATAGAGTGATGATAGCATAAATCGCGGAGGATGAAAGTCAGCCAAGCATCTGGAAATTCGTCACGGGAAGGCTGAACACGATGCCCATGCCCTTCTTCTTCAGTATCTCCATCGAGCTTACGGCATCCATGACGGCAGCGGCCTTATCCTTCTCTATCACGATCATGAGAAGCTCCTTCTCAGGGACAAGTGGAGAGCCGAAGAACCTTACATCATCCTCGGTACTCGTGCCATGGGCATTGACGACCGTTCCGCCACCGGCTCCAGCCTTGCGGGCAACGGCCATAATATCATCGCTATAGCCTCTCTCGCATACGATCTCTATCAGCCTCCAACCGGAATCCATAGCATCCTCCTCATCATCTATCACCATGGCCACGCCCTTTATCCGCGAGTCCTTCACAGCGTTGAGTATATCCAGCGCCGCGGCATCCTTTATCACGCTGAAAAGCACTTCCTTCGAGGAATCCCCCAGCCCCAGTGCGGCAAGGATCGTGCTTGAGGCAGTACCGCGCGCGGAAAAGACCGTACCACCGCTGGCGCCGGCCTCCCTAGCAGCCTTCATCGCTGTCCTTGCCTGCCCCTTGCCTACGATGACGATCAACATACAGCTATCCATTGCTGCCCCCTTCGGCCCTCCTGGCCCTTCCCTGATAGATGATACCAAGAATCTCGGTAAGCAATATAGGCATCATCGCGATCATGGCTATCATGCCGAATGAAGCCGAAAGCGCGGACGCGGATGAGCCTGACGCCGCGCCTATCGCGAGAGGCAGCAGGAACGTGGAGCTCATCGGCCCCGTGGCAACGCCTCCCGAATCGAAGGCTATTGCGGAGAAGAGCCCCGGCGTCCTTATCATAGATATCATGATAAGCACATAGCCAGGCAGCAGGAATGTCCATATCGAGAGCGCATGAACGGTCCTGATCAGCGCGAACACGACAGCAAGCCCAACGCCCAAGGCAAGGGTCGCAAGCATCGCACGCTTCGGTATGCGTCCATCGCTGACCTCCTCCACCTGCTCTGTGAGGACCATGACGGCAGGCTCGGCAAGCACCACGGCAAGCCCGAAAAGGAAGCCAGTCCCATACAGAAGCAGCGGACTACGGGCTATCAGGGCCTCACCCAGCTCCATCGCCACGGAGGAGAACGAATACTCGACACCGGTGAAGAAGATCACGATGCCGATATACGAGTACAGGATTCCCACAGCCACTCTGATAGCCTCGGTAGGAGGCATCTTCAGGAAAAGAAGCTGCATCAGGACGCAGACAATAAGAAGAGGCAGCAGTGAGATCCCGACCTCAGCGGCCTTCGTCATCAGCAGCTCTCCAAGTCCGGCGACCTCCTCGGCACCGGCATCGACTACGCCTCCTACCCTTCCGCTACCGAAGGCAAGGCCGAGTATAAGCACGGCTATCACAGGTCCTATCGAAGCAAAGGCGACATAGCCGAACTCAGCCTCCGCGTCATGCTTCCTCAGCGCGGCCACGCCCATTCCCAAGGCCATGATGAACGGCACGGAAAGAGGTCCGGTAGTAGCCCCTCCTGAATCGAACGCTACAGATACGAAGAAGTCCTGATTGAACGCGGCGATGACGAATATGATGATATAGCAGATGAATACGACACGCTTCATCGACCATCCAAGCACGGTACGGGCAATCGATACGGCAAAGAACAGCCCCACTCCTACGGCAATGGCGAAGACAAGCGCATTGAGGGGTATCGCTGGATTCACGCTGACAACCTGGGAGGCAAGCACCTGTACATCAGGCTCAGGCACGGTGATGATGAAGCCAAGGAGTACCGAGGCGAGGAGCATCACCACGAGCGACCTGCTCTTGGTAAGCGATGCGCCTATCCTGTTTCCCATCGGTATGAGGCCTACATCGACACCGGTAAGGAAGAGCGTGAGGCCGATGATAACGAGGAGGCAGGAGAGCATGAACGCAATCAGCTCCGAGGCATCCATGACACCAAGCAGGAGCGAAAGCACAAGCGCAAGAAGCCCTATCGGCAGGACTGATATGACTACTTCCTTAAGCTTCAGCAGCAGATTCACCTGTCGTTCTCCTTCATTAAATATAGCAAAAGAAAAAACTCCGGCATATAGACGAATCTGGGGTATAATCCAATATATGGAAAGAATCGTCCTCGATGGCCTCTGGGAAGCAGAGGCAAGAAGGCTTGATGATAACTCATACATGAAAACGGGAGACCGCATCTCCCTAAGCATCCCCGGCGATATGATGAAGGCGCTCGCGGCCTCCCATGTGATACCCGATCCGCATATCGCGCTCAACGGGAAGGCCTCGGAATGGGTAGGATCCTCGGAATGGACGCTCAGGCGTACCTTCACGCTATCAGGCGGCAGCATCACATACTATAAAGGCCCTGATGCCAGGATAAACGGCTACGCTGTCAGCGGTGATTCGATCGTCAGCGATGCAGTACGGAAGGGAGAGAACTCCATAGAAATCGATTCAGGGTGTATGCTCCCATCCGGCCTCCAGATCATCGAGACAGACAGCAGTGCCATCATCGAAGCAAGGCCGGTTCCAAGGCACATAGGCAGAAAGGACTGGGCCATAGACATCGAGCTTGATATCCTCAGCGCGGCAGATGGCGAGGCAACCATAGCCACGGAACTTCACGGGACGGTCAGCGAAGAGCGCATAGCGGTAAGGAAGGGCGTCTCCACCTATCCCATCGCGCTCACCATAGAGGATCCGGAGCTATGGTATCCGAATGGTTATGGATATCCTCATCTCTATCCCCTTTCGATCTCGCTCGGCGATTCACGCCATGACAGCTTCATCTCATTCCGCGCGGAGTGCCCGATATACGAGAAGGGAGCGATACTCTCGGAGCTTTGCGGCGACGCGACTTCCCATGACTACGAGCATCTGATGAAGGGCGTCGCGGAAGCGAACATGAACACCCTCTACGCTGACGGAGGCGGATCCGGGAAGCTGAAGGATGCGGCAGATCGCTACGGCATCATCGTGCGTCCGCTCCCTCCAAGCAGCCAGATCCATCAGATCAGGCTTCTGCCCTCCACTCCATCGATGAGTACGATAGCATCGTTCACCACGCTTGCGGCCGATCTTTCCATGTCATCACCGGTAATTGAGGCCCATGAGGATGAACCAGGGCTGGCAGCAGAGGCGGAACACCTGACTACAGAGAACTTCCTGCTCCCCTCGACATTCGAGAAAGGAACCTATCTGTCGGAACTCTACGCCGCTCTTGAGGCCGCGGAGGAGGCATCAAGGATAAGGGCAAGGCAGGAAGCCTTCGGCATCGTGCTGGACAAACTCAACAGCACAAGGCCCTCAATCTCTAGGAACGCCGTCGAATATAGCGGCAAATGGAAGATACCGATGTACGCGGCCCGCCTCTTCTACTCTCCGGTCTGCCCGCTGATGTTCATCGAGGATGACGTGATGCAGGTATATGCGGTGAATGATGGCCATGCGCCTGTCAAGGCAGAGCTTTCGGTGAAGTTCCGGAGCTTCGACGGCAAGAAGAGGGACAGCAGGGAGTATGCGGTGCTTCTCGATCCCATGAGCGCAAGGAAGATAGACTCATTCCGCCTCGACAGGATCAGACGCTCCGAAGTCTTCTGCTATGCGAAGCTCAGCACGAAGAATCTCCTAAGGGAACGCAACCTCCTCCTGACGGACTACAGAAGCGCCAGGCTTGAGGATCCAAGGCTGAGATATGAATGCAGCAAGGCCGGAGCGCGTATGATAAGCATAAGGCTCAGGGCCGAGAAGCCTGCGTTCTACGTCACGCTGGATGCAGGCGGAATCAAGGGCATATTCTCCGACAACATGATCTCAGTTAGGCCTTCCGCAGAGAAGACAGTGGTATTCAGATCCGATGAGGAAGTAAGCCTGGAGGATTTCATGGCGAGCCTGAAGGTATACGACCTGTATAGCGCGATGCACTGATGATTGATGATCTCCCATGCCGCAGGAAAGGCATGGGAGGGGGCATCAGAGGAGATTCCAAGAGGCTGGATCTACCGTTCTTTCCCCGATCATCACATTCACGTTCTTTGTCACACCTTCCTCGGTGATGGCATTCGCCTCTATATCCGCACTACCCACGATACTGCCGATATTCAAGCTATAATTATCCAAGGAACATGATAACACCACAGTACCGGATGGTCCTATCTGACAGTCAGAGAATGCGGCACTAATAAAGCCTGAAATACTTCCGACCAAGCCACCTAGGCGTTTCTGGGAATTATCTGCATTATCAACCTTAATATCGATTTCCCCCTGATAAGAGCAGCCAGATACGGATAATGTGGAGGAGGCAGAAATAACAGAGTCAATCTGTCCGGCTATACCTCCTACGTGATTATAACCCAACGCACTGACATCAATATCACCTGAGAAACAGCAATTCTCAATAGTGAAATCCGCCGCAGAATACATCCAACCGAAGATTCCACCTACTTTGATGCTGGAACTAGTATTTCCCTGAAGTTTCACGGATATGGTTCCAGCCACATCAAGGTCCTTGATTGTATTATCCTTACCCAATAAGCGGACATACCCGAACAACCCATATTGTTCCGACGCATCATCCTCATTGATGGAAAGTCTTTCGATCTTGGTAGGATCGTCCGTACCGCGCCCTCTTATAGCGGAAACGGGCTTAGCGAAATCAATAGGAGTCCACTCATGCCCTGCAAGGTCTATGTCGTTCCATATGACTATCTCGATATCGTCGGTCGCAGTGGTTGAGGCTAAGGCTTCTTCCAGTCCCGCCAGCTCCGCCGCCGTCCTGATCTCTATCGTCGATGAGGATACATCAGCAAGTTCCGTGACGGCCGTCTCCCCATCCCATGTTGACTTCCATACGGCTTCAAGCGTCATATCACCGGTTATCTCGGTAACAGTGTTGCCACTCATGTCCGCCCATCTCAGGAACGTATAGGAATCGGAGTATTCATCTGCGATATCTGGGACTATGCCCGCGACAGAATCCCCAGTGTTCGCATAGAAGGAATCAGGAATCGTCGCGATTTCTGAAGGAAGATTCAGGTCGAATCCAACCTCATGCTCGTACCAGCGGGCATACAGCGTCACATCACCAGTCACCCTGTATGGGAAAGTAACGGCCTCGCCACTTGCCGTATACCATCCCCCGAAGTGGTAACCTTCCCTTGAAGGCACATCAGGTTCTTCCACGAGAGTCCCATATGGATATGTTACTGATGACTCTGCCGCGCCATCATAGTTTGCGGTGAAGGTAACCGTGCCATCCGCTGGAGGCAGGATGCTGTAACGAGCCGTAAGCGTCAGATCCGATGTCACGGGAAGGGAGAAGTCATACTCCTCTCCATCCAGCTTCCAATGAATGAATGCGTAGCCTGCCCTGTATGGCCTATCCTCAGGCTCGGCAGCAGCCTCCCCATCCCGCACCGTCATGGTCACAGACGGCGTTCCGTTATCTGGATCGAACGTGACCGTGTGCAGCAGCGGTGCATCATTGCATGATATCATCAGGAGGAGTAATACCCCCCTCCCCACGTATGAGAGCCGATATGACTGGAATCCTTCTCATCGGAATCCTCCTTGCGTATATGGGCAATGGTAAGGCAAGGCAGGGAAAAATGAAAGGCAGCAAACGTCCGGAACGCATAACCACATCCGGATGTCAGGTGAAATACTTCAAGAAATCTGGGAAATGGCCATATTCAGCCCTTTACGATTGAAAATTCCGAAGTTATATCTATTACTGTCCGTGGCTTCTGAGGCAGTGTGTCTCAGAGCTGAGAACGAGTGGGGGTAAGGGTCATCGCTCGCGCCATGTGGTGAGGGAACGAGGTACTCAAATGAGGAAGAGGCTTTCGACAGCTCTTCTCTTCGGCATAGCTCTGATGATGCTATGTTCTTCTCCTGTATACTGTGAGAAGGTGATTGCGACGGCTACGCTCAGGGTGACCCTGCGCATACCTGAGGCGCCTATCACTGAAAACACGGCCGAAGGTGAACACGATGGCTATATGCTGGCAAAGACCAGCGACACCATCTACATCACAGCATCTTGATTGCCCCTTGCGCCCTGAGTATCCTCAGAGCGTGAGGAAATTCCTTAGAGAACTATATCTCATACCGGTATATCTCTATAAAGGCCTGATAAGCCCGTTCACGGGTCCCTGCTGCCGCTATACGCCCTCCTGCTCCACGTACTTCGTCGAAGCGGTGAGGAAGTTCGGCGTGATCCGTGGAAGCATAATGGGCGGGATACGCATACTCAGATGCAGCAGCCGCTTCCTCGGCGGCCCTGATCCCGTACCTGATCACTGGTCCTTCAAGCAGATACGATCCGACTGGATAGCCTACCGCAAGCCCAGGGATTAGACGGGTCCTTCATGAGCATGTTTCCAGAACCCGGAATACTGGATATTGCATTATAACAGTAATCGTATTACTTTTTATATACAGGGGGTTACCATGCTCAATACAGTATCATT